>NZ_WJYH01000119.1:0-927 GCF_009668065.1 Acinetobacter sp. RIT698 | reverse complement strand
AGTGCAACGGGTCTAGATAAAAACTATGAGCTAAGCTTTGTTGATGGTTCATTGGATATTGCAAAAGCCAAAGCGACAGTGACAGCCAATAGTTTAAATACCGTCTATAATGGTAAAGATCAGACAGCTGCTGGCTTTAGTGCAATAGGTTTGGTCAATGGTGAAACTGAATCAGTACTCTCAGGTGTAAGTGCAACAGTTACCGCTAAAGATGCAGGTCAATACACCAATACAGCAACAGGTCTAGATAAAAACTATGAGTTAAGTTTTGTTGATGGTTCCTTAGATATCGCCAAAGCTAAAGCCACCGTAACTGCCAATAGCGTATCAACTATTTATAATGGTAAAGATCAAACTGCTGCTGGCTTTACTGCAACAGGCTTAGTTAATGGTGAAACTGAATCAGTACTATCAGACGTAACTGCAACAGTTACTGCTAAAGATGCAGGCAAATACAACAACATAGTAACAGGTGTAGACAAGAACTATGATCTAACGCTTATTGATGGCTCTTTGGATATTGCTAAGGCTAAAGCCACTGTAACCGCCAATAGCATATCAACTACTTATAATGGTAAAGATCAAACAGCTGCTGGCTTTAGTGCAACAGGCTTGGTCAATGGCGAAACTACAACTGTATTGTCAGATGTTTCGGCAACTGTCACAGGTAAAGATGCTGGTAGTTATGCTAATACAGCCACAGGTATAGATAAGAACTATGAGCTCAGTTTTGTTAATGGCTCTTTGGATATCGCCAAAGCTAAAGCAACAGTAACAGCCAATAGTGTATCAACCACCTATAACGGTAAAGATCAAACGGCTGTTGGTTTTACTGCAACAGGTTTAGTCAATGGTGAAGATACATCAGTACTCTCAGGTGTAAGTGCAACAGTTACGGCTAAAGATGCTGGTCAGTACACCAATAGT
>NZ_WJYH01000118.1:0-977 GCF_009668065.1 Acinetobacter sp. RIT698 | reverse complement strand
CTTGCCATCTGGCACCAACTGATCACAATATTGAGCCAAACGATACAATGACCATTTATCAATCATTGGCTCTGTTAAGCGGTTACCAAGTGCGTATCGCTTATTGGTGCATAAATCGTAGTAAATCCAAGCTGGATTATTACTATAAGCACGCTTAAATAGACCATCCCAAATCCCCACATAAGTACGGCCTACAGGATCATAGTTGCTTGGTACTTTGATCTTTACACCCTTTAGATCAACAGCAATTTTGGCAATATTCGAGAATGTTTCAGCATCATATTGCACGCCAATCAAGGCAGTATTTGGGTAGGCAAGTTTAAGATCGACAACTTCAGTAATGGCTTGAATATACATCTTATCGCTGACATATTCAGAGCTTGAATTCGGTGTTTTACGTATGACGCGAATCAACCAATTATTATTGGCTTTTGGTAAGCCGATACGATGGGTACGTTCATAATTTGCTGAAGTTTTTCCTGACATTTGAGTATCAAGCATTAACTCCCATGAACCACCATCTGTTTGCACTTCAATCGAGTAATCAATAACAATACCTGAAACATCACCGTTGCTTGGATCTTGCTGTTTTAAGGCCCCAAAACGCACTCTTACAATCACGGCATCGAGATTAAGATTGGTAATCCCTTTAACCCAAGACGTATCACTTTTAAGTTCAACACCAACAGCAGTTTCAGAAGCAATGCTTTCAAAACCTTCCATATATGTTTGATCATTGGTACCTGATCGAAAATCTAGAGTGACATCTTGAAAGTTTCTTGCACCACTATCGTTTTCAACTGGTGTGTCATCAAGGAAGATTGACTTAAAGCCATTTGCCAAACCCTCAACTTCTCCTTCACTCATACCGTATTGTAAACGTGCATAGGTTTTTGAAGCGGTGGTATCATTTGCAACTTTGGGTTGTCTTTGGCTTTGACTGCCACCTTTAGCGCCTTTTACTGTTTTAAGCATAC
>NZ_WJYH01000117.1:0-978 GCF_009668065.1 Acinetobacter sp. RIT698 | reverse complement strand
AGTATGCTTAAAACAGTAAAAGGCGCAAAAGGTGGCAGTCAAAGCCAAAGACAACCCAAAGTTGCAAATGATACCACCGCTTCAAAAACCTATGCACGTTTACAATACGGTATGAGTGAAGGAGAGGTTGAGGGCTTATCAAATGGCTTTAAGTCAATCTTCCTTGATGACACCCCAGTTGAAAACGATAGTGGTGCAAGAAACTTTCAAGATGTCACTCTAGATTTTCGCTCAGGTACCAATGATCAGGCATACATGGAAGGTTTTGAAAGTATTGCTTCTGAAACTACTGTTGGTATTGAACTTAAAAGTGATACGCCTTGGGTTAAAGGGATTACCAATCTTAATCTCGATGCTGTGATTGTGCGTGTGCGCTTTGGGGCCTTAAAACAGCAAGATCCAAGCAACGGTGATGTTTCAGGCATTGTTATAGATTATTCGATTGAAGTACAAACCGATGGCGGATCGTGGGAGTTAATGCTTGATACTCAAATGTCAGGAAAAACTTCAGCAAATTATGAGCGTACCCATCGAATTGGACTTCCTAAGGCCAGCAACAATTGGCTGATTCGAGTCACTCGTAAAACATCGAATTCAAGCTCTGAATATGTCAGCGATAAGATGTATATTCAAGCCATTACTGAAGTTGTGGATCTTAAACTTGCCTACCCAAATACTGCATTGATTGGCGTGCAATATGATGCTGAAACATTCTCAAATATTGCCAAAATTGCTGTTGATCTAAAGGGTGTAAAGATCAAAGTGCCAAGCAACTATGATTCAGTAAGTCGAACCTACATCGGAATATGGGATGGGCTATTTAAGCGTGCTTACAGCAATAATCCAGCTTGGATTTACTTTGATTTATGTACTAATAAGCGCTACGCACTTGGTAACCGCTTAACAGAGCCAATGATTGATAAATGGTCATTGTATCGTTTGGCTCAATATTGTGATCAGTTGGTGCCAGACGGCAAA
>NZ_WJYH01000116.1:0-1109 GCF_009668065.1 Acinetobacter sp. RIT698 | reverse complement strand
TGCCAATAATGCTGACATACGCCCAACATTACGATTGTCTTCACCGGCTTGATTGGCACAGCCATAGATCACATCATCGACTTGCTGCCAATCTACCGTTGGATTACGTTGTATCAATGCTTGAATTGGAATTGCACCGAGGTCATCTGCACGTATTGGCGCAAGACCACCAGCATAACGACCAAATGGGGTACGGATGGCATCTATGATGTAAGCGTTTTTCATGTTGTTTATATCCTTAAATAATCTCCCTTGCGCTGCTACAGCCGCAGCTCACCTCTTTGTAAAAGAAGAAGTTCCCCTCTTTCATAAAGAGGGGTTAGGGGAGATTTAATCATTCCGTTAGGAGAGATTTAATCATTCCGCAAGGGAGGGATTTATTATCCCTGTGTCGCATCAATCAACTGAGCACCCGTCAAAGCCTGTAACTCTTCAAAGCTCAGACCTGCAACTTTTTCAAGCACTTTTAAGCCATCTGCGGTCACATCAATCACACATAGGTCGGTATAAATACGATCAACACAATGTTTGCCTGTTACTGGATAAGTCAGTTCTTCAACAATCTTAGGTTCACCTTGCTTGGTCACATGATCTGTGGTGATAAACACTTTCTTGGCCCCTACAGCCAAATCCATTGCACCACCCACGGCAGGAATCGCATCTGGCGCACCAGTATGCCAGTTGGCAAGATCGCCATTGGCTGCCACTTGGAATGCACCCAATACAGCAATATCCAGATGTCCGCCACGCATCATGGCAAAGGAATCACCATGATGGAAAAACGAGCCACCCGTTAGCATAGTGACATATTCTTTGCCTGCATTAATCAGCTCAGGATCTTCTTCACCTTTGGCAGGTGGAGGACCAAAAGCCAATAAACCATTTTCAGAATGCAAAAATACATCTTTGTCTGTTGGCAGATATTTTGAAATCTTGGTCGGTAAACCAATGCCTAAATTGACATAAGCACCATCGGGAATATCTTGGGCAACACGTTCAGCAATTTGGTCACGGCTTAGTTTTTGGTAGCTCATTGTTATTCTCCATTACCATTTGCTGCATCAACTGCAACCACATGCTGAACAAAAATTCCTGGGGTAATAATGTGT
>NZ_WJYH01000115.1:0-1121 GCF_009668065.1 Acinetobacter sp. RIT698 | reverse complement strand
TGATTGGGTCAGTGATGTGACTTCCGCAGATGCTACCGATGTGCTTGAACTATTGAATGATCAAATCTCTGAAAGTCAGTTAAATCAGGATTTGAAAACTAAGATTGATCACATTGAAAATATTGATACTGATATTTCAGGTCTTAAGACATCTGTACAGCAAGCGAAAGAGTCAGCTCAAAAAGCAAATGATGATTTAGCAAATGAACGGACTGAGCGAACAAAAGCAATTCAGGATGTAAATAAAGCTGTTAGTACTGAAATTGCAGATCGTAAAACTGCTATTCAAGAAGTAACGACTGTTGCTCAAAAAGCGAATACTGATTTAGCAACTGAAAAGTCTGAACGTTTACTCGCTGTTTCAAAATTGAATGATGGACTTACAGCTGAAATTCAATCACGAAAAGATGGAGATTCTGCAAATACATTAGCATTGAACAATTACAAGTCTAGCAATGATACTGCGCTTGCAAATGTTCAGACCAAAGCTGAAACAGCAGTTTCAAAGTCAAATGCCAATGCAACTGCAATTACAGCATTAGACAGTCGTGTCGATGTTGCTGAATCTGATGCATCAACAGCAAAAACTAATGCAGCCAGTGCATTAACTAAAGCCAATACTGCGGTTACCGATTCAAGTGCGGCAGCATCTATGGCGCAACAGGCTAACGCAACAGCAACATCAGCAAAAAGTACAGCGGATAATGCATTAACCAATTCTGCAACTGCTTTATCAAAAGCCGATGTGGCTGTGACAAGTGCTAGTTCTGCTGTATCGAAGGTTGATGCTGTAGAGGCTAAGCTTGGTGATTATGCGACGACTGGCGCATTAAGTACTGTTGAGTCGAAAGTAGCTGATGTTGACAATAAATTGACAGCAACAACAACTAAGGTTGATGGTGTTTATGCCCAGATTAACCCGACATTGATTGGGTCTGAAAACGACTTAATTGGTAATGAGGGTGGGTTTGCAGGTGTTTGGTCGGAACAATCTGCACGGATTGAGGAGGATGTTGCACTAAGTAAGCGTATTGATACAACAGTTGCGCAAATCAATGATGTACAGGCATTAGCACAGCAAGAAGTTCAAGCGCGTGTTGATGGAGATAAAGCGAATACGA
>NZ_WJYH01000114.1:0-1301 GCF_009668065.1 Acinetobacter sp. RIT698 | reverse complement strand
TGTCCCGTCCTAGATAAGGTTGACACTTTCTAAACTTAAATTTGGAGAGTGTAATGAAAACAATAGTTAAAAGAACACAAAGAGATTACAGCTTAGCTTTTAAATTATCAGTCGTAGACCAAGTTGAAAAAGGTGAAATGACTTATAAACAAGCTCAAGACAGATATGGCATTCAAGGTTGTGCTACCGTTTTAGTTTGGTTGAGGAAGCATGGTAGATTAGATTGGAGTCAAGGCACCCCATTTCGTCATGGAGAAAAACAAATGTCTGATCCTTTACCGCTAACACCAGAACAAAGAATCAAAGAGCTTGAGCAGCAATTATATGAAACAAAAAGAAAGGCTGAGTTATTTGAAACTATCATAAACATACTCGAACGAGATTACGGAGTGAGCACCACAAAAAAGCCACAAGGCAAGCAATCAAAGAAAAGCAGACGGTAGGTTTTAGTATCACTGAATGTTGTTATTATCTTGGCACAACTCGGCAAGCTTATTATAAGCAATGCAAGCAAGCCAGTTTAAGGTATAAGCATGAACAGGATGTATTACAACAAGTTCAGCAAGAAAGAATGTTTCAACCTCGCATAGGCACAAGGAAACTTCACTATTTACTGAACACGATAATGGGTATCAAAATTGGTAGAGATCGGTTGTTTGATTTACTCAGAGATCATCGTTTATTAGTACAACCTAAACGCGCATATCATAAGACAACGAATAGTCATCATCGTTTTCACAAGCATCCTAACTTGATTAAGTTTGGAATTGAGCAAGTGATACCGCAGAAACCTGAGCAGCTCTGGGTTGCAGATATAACCTATCTTTCACTAGAAACAGGAGAGGCCTATCTGAGTCTAATAACCGATGCTTGGTCTAGAAAAATAGTGGGTTATCATGTAGATGACAATTTAGGTGCAGAAGCTGTTAGCCAAGCATATATCAAAGCATTAAAGGAACGTAAAGCCCCACAATCCTCATTGATTCATCATTCAGATCGAGGTATCCAATATTGTTCAAAGAAATATCAGGAATTACATCAAAAATATAATATTCGATGTTCTATGACCGATGGATATGATTGTTATCAAAATGCTTTGGCTGAAAGAGTGAATGGTATATTGAAGAATGAATATCTACTTCATAAACCAAGGAGTCTTGAAGATGCTAAACGAATGGTTGCAGAGTCTATAGAAATTTATAATGTTCGTAGACCGCATATGTCACTAAAATACAAAACGCCCGATGAAGTTCATCGAGCGTTTGTGTGAAATAAGTGTCAACCTATTTCAGGACTAGACA
>NZ_WJYH01000113.1:0-1847 GCF_009668065.1 Acinetobacter sp. RIT698 | reverse complement strand
TCAGTAGACTTGGTGGGTCTGACAAGACTTGAACTTGTGACCCCACGCTTATCAAGCGTGTGCTCTAACCAACTGAGCTACAGACCCTCAGATACATCAATGAAGAACAACTTGTTGTGGATTCTTACCAATCGTCAATCTTTCGTTAAGGAGGTGATCCAGCCGCAGGTTCCCCTACGGCTACCTTGTTACGACTTCACCCCAGTCATCGGCCACACCGTGGTAAGCGTCCTCCTTACGGTTAGACTACCTACTTCTGGTGCAACAAACTCCCATGGTGTGACGGGCGGTGTGTACAAGGCCCGGGAACGTATTCACCGCGGCATTCTGATCCGCGATTACTAGCGATTCCGACTTCATGGAGTCGAGTTGCAGACTCCAATCCGGACTACGATCGGCTTTTTGAGATTAGCATCCTATCGCTAGGTAGCAACCCTTTGTACCGACCATTGTAGCACGTGTGTAGCCCTGGTCGTAAGGGCCATGATGACTTGACGTCGTCCCCGCCTTCCTCCAGTTTGTCACTGGCAGTATCCTTAAAGTTCCCACCCGAAGTGCTGGCAAATAAGGAAAAGGGTTGCGCTCGTTGCGGGACTTAACCCAACATCTCACGACACGAGCTGACGACAGCCATGCAGCACCTGTATGTAAGTTCCCGAAGGCACCAATCCATCTCTGGAAAGTTCTTACTATGTCAAGACCAGGTAAGGTTCTTCGCGTTGCATCGAATTAAACCACATGCTCCACCGCTTGTGCGGGCCCCCGTCAATTCATTTGAGTTTTAGTCTTGCGACCGTACTCCCCAGGCGGTCTACTTATCGCGTTAGCTGCGCCACTAAAGCCTCAAAGGCCCCAACGGCTAGTAGACATCGTTTACGGCATGGACTACCAGGGTATCTAATCCTGTTTGCTCCCCATGCTTTCGTACCTCAGCGTCAGTATTAGGCCAGATGGCTGCCTTCGCCATCGGTATTCCTCCAGATCTCTACGCATTTCACCGCTACACCTGGAATTCTACCATCCTCTCCCATACTCTAGCTTCCCAGTATCGAATGCAATTCCCAAGTTAAGCTCGGGGATTTCACATCCGACTTAAAAAGCCGCCTACGCACGCTTTACGCCCAGTAAATCCGATTAACGCTCGCACCCTCTGTATTACCGCGGCTGCTGGCACAGAGTTAGCCGGTGCTTATTCTGCGAGTAACGTCCACTCATCTTGGGTATTAACCAAGAGAGCCTCCTCCTCGCTTAAAGTGCTTTACAACCATAAGGCCTTCTTCACACACGCGGCATGGCTGGATCAGGGTTCCCCCCATTGTCCAATATTCCCCACTGCTGCCTCCCGTAGGAGTCTGGGCCGTGTCTCAGTCCCAGTGTGGCGGATCATCCTCTCAGACCCGCTACAGATCGTCGCCTTGGTAGGCCTTTACCCCACCAACTAGCTAATCCGACTTAGGCTCATCTATTAACGCAAGGTCACAAGTGATCCCCTGCTTTCCCCCGTAGGGCGTATGCGGTATTAGCATCCCTTTCGAGATGTTGTCCCCCATTAATAGGCAGATTCCTAAGTATTACTCACCCGTCCGCCGCTAGGTCAATTACCGAAGCAATATCCCCCGCTCGACTTGCATGTGTTAAGCCTGCCGCCAGCGTTCAATCTGAGCCATGATCAAACTCTTCAGTTAAAAATCATTAGTGACTTAAGGTCACAATTCTGGCTCATCAATGTACTGACAAATTCTCTCAAATAAACTTCGAGTAATTTAAACCAATCAATCAATGATAATATTTCGATTAATCAATCAGTAAAAATCCACACAAGTTGTTCTTCATATTCTCTTAATGAT
>NZ_WJYH01000112.1:0-1861 GCF_009668065.1 Acinetobacter sp. RIT698 | reverse complement strand
AATCGGTTCAAATGGCTTGATTGGTTCAGATACTGGCTCAATTGGTAAACTTTATGATGTTGGTGATGAAAAGGTTTGGCACCGCAACATTATATTTAATGGTCAGACTTTTGAGCCAATGGCGTTGCAAGTATCAGGCTTGGAAATGCGAAGTGATGGAAAGGCTTCAGCACCAACGCTAAGCATGGCTAACAATATTAAAGGTATTCAAGGCGCGGTAACTGCATACTGCTTACAGTTTGGTGATTTTGCAGGTGCAAAGCTCAAAGTCATTACCACATTAGCCAAGTATCTCGATGCTGAAAACTTTAGTGCTGGTAATACCAGTGCGAATCCAAGTGAGAAACGTGAGCAGATTTGGTTTATAGAACAAAAGACTTCTGAAAATGCTCAGCAAGTGACTTTTGAACTTTCTAATCCAGTGGATTTTGAAGGATTAAAAATCCCTACACGGCAAATCTCAAACTACTGCAATTGGGAATATCGAAGTGAAGAATGCGGCTATATCGGGGCTGCAATGTTTACTGAAAAAGATGAGCCTACAGACAATCCAGCTTTAGATCGATGTAACTACCGAACATCAGGCTGTCGTTGCCGAGAAAATGAGCTTCATTTTGGTGGATTCCCTGCATCTTCAATGGTGTAAAAATGAAATTAAATAAAAAACTTAAAGCTGCGATTTTATCTCATGCTGAACAATGTTTCCCCGCAGAATGTTGCGGGGTTATTGTTTCTGGTGTGTATATTCCATGCCGTAATGTCGCTGAAGAAGGTCAGTTTCAAATTCATCATGAAGACTTGGCGAATGCTGAAGATCAGGGTGAGATACTAGCATATGTCCATTCACATCCAAACGCGACAGCACGCGCATCTGCTTTGGATTTATTACAAATTGAGCTTCATGAAAAACCATGGGTGATTTGTGCTTGGCCAGAAGTGGATTTCCAAGTTTTTGAACCATGTGGTTATAAAGCCCCACTCATTGGTCGTGATTACCATCATGGATATCAAGATTGCTATTCAATTGTTTGTGATTTTTATAATCGTGAACTTGGTATTCAGTTGATGGATTTTGGACGTAAAGATGATTGGTGGAGTGATAAAAATCACAAATCCCTTTATCTAGAAAACTTAGACGCAGCGGGATTTTATGAAGTCAGCGAACCTCAATATGGTGACATGTTGGTGTGTAATGTTGGTCGTACAGAACACCCGAATCATGCTGTGATCTGGCTTGGTAATCGGTGGCAATTAAAGTCAGAAGAAAGCACGAGTTGTTTTGGTGGTCCATTAATCCTACATCATCCTTATGGTCGAAAGTCAGTGCGTGAAATCTTTGGGCAACAATGGCAAGAGCGTGTTGTCAAAATTGTGAGGCATAAGAATGCTTAAAACGATCAAATTATATGGCGTACTAGGAAACAAGTTTGGTAAAGAATTTAAGCTTGCTGTTGAAAGCACCCGAGAAGCTATAAGAGCACTATCAGTCCAAGTGCCCGGTTTTGAACAATTCATGTTAACCGCTCATGAACACGGACTTAGCTTTGCTGTTTTTCAAGATGATGAAAATATCTCTGAGGATCAGATTGATTTTGAGACTGGTGCTAAAGTTATCAAGATTGTGCCTAAAGTCATAGGGGCTGGTGGAGATGGTGGTGTTATAAACTTAATTTTAGGTGCGGTTATGGTTGTTGTAGGAGCATGGACAGGGCAGGCATGGCTAGTTGGGATGGGGGTAGGCATGGTTGCTGGTGGAGTTGCTCAAATGCTTGCCCCTAAGGTTGATGCACAAGATCAAAATCAAGATGGAAATAAGTCTAACTTTGGATTTGGTGGAGCAGTCACTACAATCGCACAAGGT
>NZ_WJYH01000111.1:0-1935 GCF_009668065.1 Acinetobacter sp. RIT698 | reverse complement strand
GTAGGTTTGGTCAATGGCGAAACTGAATCAGTACTCTCAGGTGTAACTGCTACAGTTACTGCTAAAGATGCAGGCAAATACAACAACAAAGTAACAGGTGTAGACAAGAATTATGATCTAACGCTTATTGATGGCTCTTTGGATATTGCTAAGGCTAAAGCCATTGTTACTGCCAATAGTGTATCAACTACCTATAACGGTAAAGATCAAACGGCTGCTGGCTTTAGTGCGACTGGTTTGGTCAATGGTGAAACTGAATCCGTACTCTCAGGTGTCAGTGCAACCGTTACCGCTAAAGATGCAGGTCAATATACCAATACGGCAACGGGCCTAGACAAAAACTACGAGCTAAGCTTTGTTGATGGTTCATTAGATATTGCCAAAGCTAAAGCCATTGTTACTGCCAATAGTGTATCAACCACCTATAACGGTAAAGACCAAACGGCTGCTGGCTTTACTGCAACAGGTTTAGTGAATGGCGAAACTACAAGTGTATTGTCAGGTGTTTCGGCAACAGTTACCGCTAAAGATGCAGGTCAATATACCAATACGGCAACGGGTCTAGACAAAAACTACGAGCTAAGCTTTGTTGATGGTTCATTAGATATTGCCAAAGCTAAGGCGACTGTGACTGCCAATAGTGTATCAACCACCTATAACGGTAAAGACCAAACGGCTGCTGGCTTTACTGCAACAGGTTTGGTCAATGGTGAAACTGAATCCGTACTATCTAGTGTAAGCGCGACGGTGACTGCTAAAGATGCAGGCCAATACACCAATACCGCAACAGGTCTAGATAAAAACTACGAGCTAAGCTTTGTTGATGGCTCATTGGATATTGCTAAGGCTAAAGCCACTGTAACTGCCAATAGTGTATCAACTACTTATAACGGTAAAGATCAAACAGCTGCGGGCTTTACTGCGACTGGTTTGGTCAATAGTGAAACTGAATCAGTACTCTCAGGTGTCAGTGCAACCGTTACCGCTAAAGATGCAGGTCAATACACCAACACTGCAACGGGTATAGATAAAAACTATGAGCTAAGCTTTGTTGATGGTTCATTGGATATTGCTAAGGCTAAAGCCACTGTAACCGCCAATAGCATATCAACTACTTATAATGGTAAAGATCAAACGGCTGCTGGCTTTACTGCAACAGGTTTGGTGAATGGTGAAACGGATTCAGTACTCTCAGGTGTCAGTGCAACGGTGACTGCTAAAGATGCTGGCAAATACACTAATACCGCAACAGGTCTAGATAAAAACTATGAGCTAAGCTTTGTTGATGGCTCTTTGGATATCGCCAAAGCAAAAGCCACTGTAACTGCCAATAGCGTATCAACTACCTATAACGGTAAAGACCAAACGGCTGCTGGTTTTAGTGCGACTGGTTTGGTCAATGGCGAAACTACAAGTGTATTGTCAGGTGTTTCGGCAACTGTCACAGGCAAAGATGCAGGCAAATACACCAACACAGTAACAGGTGTAGACAAGAACTATGATCTGACGCTTATTGATGGCTCTTTGGATATTGCGAAAGCTAAGGCGACTGTGACTGCCAATAGCGTATCAACCACCTATAATGGTAAAAATCAAACTGCTGCTGGCTTTAGTGCGACAGGTTTGGTGAGTGCTGAAAATGAATCAGTACTCTCTGGTGTCAGTGCAACGGTTACCGGCAAAGATGCTGGCAAATACACCAATACTGCAACGGGTCTAGACAAGAACTACGAGTTAAGTTTTGTTGATGGCTCATTAGATATTGCTAAAGCGAAAGCCACTGTAACTGCCAATAGTGTATCAACCACCTATAACGGTAAAGGTCAAACAGCTGCTGGCTTTAGTGCGACAGGTTTGGTCAATGGCGAAACTGAATCAGTACTCTCAGGTGTCAGTGCAACGGTGACTGCTAAATATGCAGGCAAATATGTTAAC
>NZ_WJYH01000110.1:0-2210 GCF_009668065.1 Acinetobacter sp. RIT698 | reverse complement strand
GATTGGATCAGATGGATTAATGGGAGCGGATACTGGTTCCATTGGTAAAGTCTTTGATGTTGGTGATCAAAAGCAATGGCAACGAAACATTATATTTAATGGCCAGACTTTTGAGCCCATGGCATTGCAAGTCGATGGTTTGGAAATGCGCAGTGATGGTAAGGCTTCAGCACCAACGCTAAGCATGGCTAACAATATTAAAGGTATTCAAGGCGCGGTAACTGCATACTGCTTACAGTTTGGTGATTTTGCAGGCGCAAAGCTCAAAGTCATTACCACATTAGCCAAGTATCTCGATGCTGAAAACTTTAGTACTGGTAATGCCACGGCTAATCCAAGTGAGAAGCGCGAGCAGATTTGGTTCATTGAACAAAAGACTTCTGAAAATGCTCAGCAAGTGACATTTGAACTTTCTAATCCAGTGGATTTCGAAGGGCTAAAAATCCCTACGCGGCAAATCTCAAACTACTGCAACTGGGAATATCGAAGTGAAGAGTGCGGTTATATCGGATCTGCAATGTTTACTGAAAAAGATGAATCGACAGACAACCCAGCTTTAGATCGATGTAACTACCGAACATCAGGCTGTCGTTGCCGAGAGAATGAGCTTCATTTTGGTGGATTCCCTGCATCGTCAATGGTGTAAAAATGAAATTAACAAAAAAACTTAAGGCTGTGATTTCATCTCATGCTCAACAATGTTTCCCCGCAGAATGTTGCGGGGTTATTGTTTCAAATGACTTCATTCCATGCCGTAATGTCGCTGAAAAAGGTCAGTTTCAAATTCATCATGAAGACTTGGCGAATGCTGAAGATCAAGGTGAGATTCAAGCCTATGTCCATTCACATCCAAACGCGACAGCACGCGCATCTGATTTAGATTTATTGCAAATTGAACTTCATGAAAAACCATGGGTGATTTGTGCATATCCTGAAGTTGATTTTCAAGTCTATGAGCCCTGTGGCTATAAAGCACCACTCATTGGTCGTGACTATCATCATGGGTACCAAGACTGCTATTCAATAGTTCGTGATTTTTATCTTCGTGAGTTAAATATCAAACTCATTGATTTCGAGCGTTTAGATAATTGGTGGAGTGATAAAGATCATAAATCGCTTTATCTAGAAAACATAGATGCAGCAGGATTTTATGAAGTCAATCAACCTCAATATGGCGATATGTTGGTGTGTAATGTTGGACGTACAGAACACCCTAATCATGCTGTGATCTGGTTGGGTGATCATTGGCAACTCAAATCAGAAGAAAGTACGAGCTGTTTCGGTGGACCATTAATCCTACATCACCCTTATGGTCGAAAGTCAGTGCGTGAAATCTTTGGGCAACAATGGCAAGAGCGTGTTGTCAAAATTGTGAGGCATAAGAAGGTAGATAATTATGAACCTTAAAGAGTTACAGGATAAGATTCAAAAAAAGCAAAAAGAGCTTAACGATTTGCTGAACGATTTAAATGAGCAACTTTCTTTAGGTCAAGGGAATTACAGCGAATTATCTATACCACGAGGCGCAACGCATTACAGAATTCACAACTGTAAAGTGGAATATATTATGAAGTCAAATTATGGCGATCATTGGAGCATATGGTGGGATTGTAGAAAAGACTGGATGACTACTCTTTGGAAGCGAGTAGAGGTTGGTAAAGACATAAAACTGTTAGCTAAATAATTAAGTTTTATTACTTGAGGGAAAGCTACTTATGCTTAAAACGATCAAATTATATGGCGTACTGGGAAAGAAGTTTGGTAAAGAATTTAAGCTTGCTGTTGAAAGCACCCGAGAAGCTGTAAAAGCGCTATCAATCCAAGTGCCCGGCTTTGAACAATTCATGTTAACCGCTCATGAACAAGGACTTACCTTTGCTGTTTTCCAAGATGATGAAAATATCTCTGAGGATCAGATTGATTTTGAGACTGGCGCCAAAGTTATCAAGATTGTGCCTATAGTCATTGGGGCTGGCGGTGACAGTGGGGTTCTAAATTTAGTTTTAGGGGTTGTGTTGATAGTTGCTGGTTATTTTACTTTTGGAGCAACAACTCCTTATGGTGCAGCATTGATTGGTGCAGGTATTGGAATGTCCATTGGTGGTATTGCACAAATGCTTACCCCAAAAGTTGATGCTCAAGATCAAAACCAAGATGGAAATAAGTCTAACTTTGGATTTGGTGGGGCAGTCACCACAATCGCACAAGGC
>NZ_WJYH01000011.1:0-99627 GCF_009668065.1 Acinetobacter sp. RIT698 | reverse complement strand
TTTAATTACTTGAAAAAGAATTTATCTGCTGTAAGGATTAAAATCTAGAGAAGGCAGTGTTTTGAAAATTTTTATTTGGTGGAGTAAGTGAAGTGCTTCAAAATGATCAATATAAAATGAATTTTAAGCGCTTTATGATTGATTAAGTATTCATAAAAATAAGCATAGAGATTAAAAC
Source organism: Acinetobacter sp. RIT698 (assembly GCF_009668065.1). Classification (NCBI taxonomy): domain Bacteria; kingdom Pseudomonadati; phylum Pseudomonadota; class Gammaproteobacteria; order Moraxellales; family Moraxellaceae; genus Acinetobacter; species Acinetobacter sp. RIT698. Next base: position 99,449 of record NZ_WJYH01000011.1, on the reverse strand, counting down.
ATTATCTTCAATCAAAAATTAAGCACACGTAGTCACTTGCATTATGCTGTTAAAAAAGCGCTTTGATTGTTGTAAAACGCTTTTTTAAGCTTTAACAGTTCTATTGGGCTAACCAGAAAAATTCTGCCAAGCGGAATATTGTGGTGACCAGCATTGCGATCACAATCGTCGTGATAAGTGAGTGGTTTTTCCAAATCAGAAATAAGCCTACCAATACCCCCATGATTTTGCCTAAGTCTGCCCAATCCGCACCTTCAAAAAAAGTGCTGAGAATCGCAATAGAAAACAGTAAAGTTGTTGCGGCATCATTAAAAAGTTGCTCGCGTTGTTGAGTGATCGTAAAATATTGGCCGAGTGAAAGTCCTGCATATCGGATCAGATAAGTCCCCATCGCCAGCAGCATGATCCCGATTAAAATGATAAATTGCTGATGCATGTTATTTTCTTCCTACAAGCAAGCCAAATAATGACATGAGTATTGGAATCCCTAAGGGGAGAAATGGAAAAGTAGCGAGGCTGATGACTGCACCAGTCATTGCCGATTTTCGAGCAGATTTTCTTTTTAATGCTTTAAAGGTAAGTGCAAACAATACGACAGGAAAAATCGTATCGATACCCAGTAATTTTGCATAAGCTAAATGACTTCCCAGTACATAACCGCTTAAAACGCCTATGGGCCAAGCAAATAAAATTCCGACTCCGCACAGCCAATAAGCACTCAGTTTTAGCTCATTTGAAGATTGGCTTAAACCAAATAAAACACTTTCATCATTCATAATATGTGTAGCAAAATATTTTAATTTATTTTTTTTTATAAAATGGGTAATTGCTAAACCAAAAGGCAGATGTCGTAAATTAATCAGCAATCCGACAATCGCAGCTGTAATTGGACTGCTTCCAGCAGCAATCATGCCAATGAAAGTAAACTCGGCAGCACCAGCCAAGACACAGATTGAAAGCAGTAAAGGTATCCAGATCGGCAGTTGATAATTGACTGCAAACGTACCTAATGAAATCCCGATCAGTGCGGTTGCGATACAGAGAATCACGATTGATTTTATCAGGGGCTTGGGTAAATTTTTTATTTCTTTATACTTCATTTAGATGAGCCTTGCTTGGGGTAATAAGATCGTTCGATAAAATGAACGATCATTTGTTATAATAGTTTGATTATTATTGTTCGTCAAACCGAACGATCGTCTTTTTTGGAAGGATAATGTCTATACCAATTGAAATCATTGCAAATAATCTGCAAAAAGAAAGAAAAAGTGCTGCATTATCTTTGGGAGAAGTTGCTCGACGTGCAGGCATTGCGAAGTCCACACTTTCGCAACTTGAATCTGGGCAGGGTAATCCGAGTCTCGAAACATTATGGGCACTTTGCGTGGCTTTAAATATTCCTTTTGCCAAACTTATGGAAGCACAAGCTCAAGCCACACAAGTGATTCGTTATGGTGAAGGTGCTTCAGTTGTTTCTGAAATATCAAATTATCAGGCTGTTTTGTTGGCGACATGCCCACCCAATGCACGACGAGATGTGTATATGCTTACAACTCAACCGGGTGAGCCGCGTTGCAGTAAACCACATCCTATTGGCAGTGTGGAGCATATTATTATCATGCAGGGCTCTGCCAAAGTCGGTTTATTAGACAGTGCTGAGTTGCTTCAAGTAGGGGACTATATTTCCTATCCAGCAGATCAAGCGCATATTTTTGAAGCACTGGAGCAAGACACACGTGCAATTTTGATTTCAGAGCAGAGATAAATCATAAGCAAGATGTAAGAATAGTTGATTGTTTTGTGATGAAGTCGATTTTCTGGCTTTGTACATGGCGTGAATCACTTTATAATGAGCGCAAATTTATGTGATGGAACTGAGATTCGTGAGTATTATTGTTGCCTTAGATGCAAAAAGCCAATATGACGCCCTAGCAATTGCTGATCAGCTTGACCCATCACTATGTCGTTTAAAAGTCGGTAAAGAACTATTTACCCATGAAGGCCCTCTGGTTGTGAAAGCACTACATGATAAGGGCTTTGAAGTATTCCTCGATTTAAAATTTCATGATATTCCTAACACAACTGCGCAGGCAGTTTGTGCTGCGGCCGATTTGGGCGTATGGATGGTCAATGTCCATGCCTCAGGTGGGCGTAGAATGATGGAAACTTGTGTAGAACGCTTAAAAGCAGGTAACTATAAAACCCAATTGATTGCGGTTACTGTACTTACTTCAATGGAACGTGAAGACTTGCGTGAAATTGGTTTAGACATTGAGCCATTTGAACAAGTGAAACGTCTGGCTAACTTGACTCAACAGAGTGGTCTAGATGGCGTGGTATGCTCGGCTCAGGAAGCCAAGATGTTACGTCAGGAGTTAGGTGCTGAATTTGCTTTGGTAACACCAGGGATTCGTCCGGCTGGTGCAAATGCAGATGATCAAAAGCGTATTGTAACGCCTAAGCAGGCCATGCTTGATGGTTCTACTCATTTAGTAATTGGTCGTCCAATTACTCAATCAGAGCATCCAAGTAAAACCCTGCAAGATATTTTAGCTACCCTATAAAAATAAACCCTCTTTTTCAGTTGATCAAGAGGGTGATTTCTTTGATTTATATAATAAAAATTGATGTATATACACTGTAGTGTACCTGCGCTACTAGATCTTTTCTTCAATAGTTTAATTAATCTTTTATATTCCAATGATTCTATTGAACAGTATTACTATCTCGTCAGATAAAGCACGATATTCAGAACTTAATTTTAAAGTGCAGCCAGAACACTTACCGCAATTGGCGCCAATACCGACAGAACAAAACCACTGACCATAGCATGTGGAATATAATCATTCCCGCAAGCTTGTTTCACCATGGGTAAGGTGACGTCCATTGCGGTTGCACCAGCAGAAGAAATTGCTGAACGTGGATAACGCCATCCAATCATATACATAAATAAAATGGCAAAAATCTCCCTAAATAAATCGTTCATTAACGCAATACTTCCCAGATGGGCATTCTTTAATTCAGTCACCACAATCCCTGTCATCGAATAGAAGCCGTAACCTTGCGATAGCATGATTAAATCTTTCATACTGATATCTTGAATCAAAAAAAATGCCGCAACAGCACCCAATAGTGAGCCAATCACGCAGGCAATCGGTACCAGCATAATTTTCCAGTTTAACCAAGAACGATCCAGTGGCGAGTAAGCCAGATCCAAGCCGATCAGTAACATGTAAACTAAAAGTAAATTCCATGTGCTGACATGTAGAGGAACATGAAAAAGGTGGGCTAACTCTGCTAAGCCATAACCTACAGCCAGGGCAATAAATGCATAGCTGATGTTGAGTAATGAACCCATCAATAATTCAGCAGAAACTTTACCTTGTGATGGTTTATAGCCAATCGCTGTAAATACCAGATAACAACAGAAAAATGCACCCAATGATGTGGTGAATGCAATCGTGATTGAACTGGTGAGAATCTGTGCAGGGCTGGCAATGTTATGAATTGTTTGAGAAAACTCCATTGCAATCGCAATTAAAAGAATATAGGTAAAATAAGGCAGTATTTTAAAAGCTATTTTTTCAATGGATTGTGGAATTCTGCGGGCTAAAATAAACCCTAAACATAAACAAAATAAAAGTTGGAAAATAAGCCAAAGTGATTGCATGAAAAAATAGATAGGCAATGGATACCTATCTATTATAGTCGAAGCGCAGAAAAGCGGTTGAAAATTTATAGAAGAATATCAACCAAGTTTATGCAGCTTTTGATTTTTGTTTTGCGCTTTGCTCACGGCCTAATAAGCGGAAATCTGCTGGGTTTACTTTGCGAGTGCTGAGCCAAAATTTCCAGGTATAGGTTGGCCATAATGCAAAGTTTTTACCGCCATCTTGTTGGTACCAACTGACACAGCCAGATTGCCATACCGTACCTTCAAGCTGTTTTTGTACATTTTCATTAAATTGATCTTGTACTTCAGCTTTTACCGTCACTGCTTGCGTCTGTGTTTTTGCAACCATTTGAATCAATTGCAAAATATAATTCACTTGAGATTCAATCATGAAAATTACAGAGTTATGACCCAGTACGGTATTCGGACCAAGCAATTGAAATAGATTAGGAAAACCTTTAGTACTGATCCCATAAAAACTTTCTGCACCATCTTTCCATGCCGTTTTTAATTCAACACCGTGTTCACCATAGCAATCAAATGATTTTAAATAGATCCGTGGGTCTGTAATAAAACCAGTACCATAAATTAAACAATCTATTTGACGTTCTTTGCCATCCTTGGTGATGATGCTATTTTCTGTAATTTCCTGAATTCCATCGGTGATTAATTCAACATTTTTACGATTAAATGTTGGAAAGTATTTGTTGGAAATCAGGATACGCTTACAGCCCATAATATAGTCAGGGGTCAGTTTTTTGGCGATTTCTTTGTCTTTGACTTGGAATTTTATATAAGCTTCCGCAAGTTTCTGACCATATTTCATGATTTGTGGTTTTACAATGGGGACGACACGTGATTCATTTGACCAGTACAAACGAGCACGGTGTAATTTTCTAAACCATTCAAAGCGACTAAATAGATTTTTATCAAGCGCATTATAGGCACGTTCATCACGAGGAATCACCCAAGCAGGGGTTCTTTGAAATACATAAAGATTTTGAACTTTTGCAGCAATTTCAGGAATATATTGAATTGCACTACCCCCAGTACCAATGGATGCTACATTTTTTTGATTTAAATTATAGTCATGTTTCCAGTGAGAAGAATGGAAAACTTCACCTTTGAATTTTTCAATCCCTTTAATTTTAGGAATCTGTGCTACATGTAATGGCCCCGATGCAAAAATAACAAATTGAGCCTCAATTTTTTGTCCACTTTTTAGTGTTAAATGCCAATTGAAATTGTGCTCATCATAACGTGTAGAGACCACTTCTTGATTAAATTGGATGTATTTCTTTAAATTGAATTGCTGAATTAAATCTTGAATATAGTCAAAAATCTCAGGCGCTTCTGCATAGCGTTTTGACCAATCCGTTTTAGGTGCAAAAGAAAGCGAGTACATATGTGATTGAACATCACAAGCCGCACCTGGGTACTGGTTCTCACGCCATGTGCCACCAACATCATCTGCTTTTTCTAAAATGATAAAATCATGAATATTGGCTTGCAATAGGCGGATTGCCATGGCTAAACCACCAAATCCAGATCCAATAATTGCAACTCGCGTTGATTGGGTTTTTGTTTCAGTCGTAGGGGCTGTACTCATTTTTGTTCGCTCTGACTTTTCCAGTTTTACATAGAATATCGGAAATGCAGTGCTGGAAATATGATTGCACTGACACAAAAATTGATATATTCGGCAATTTGCAAAAAACCATCTTTGTAGTACAAAGTTTGGGTAGAAATCAAATGATGATCCAATGAAACGCTCGATTCTCGGTTTAATGTATTTAATTCATGGTATGCGTAATGCTGGAATCGATGTAGATTCACGACTTGCTAGTATTGGGATCAAAGCAGATGCACTTGATCCCAGTTCAATCATTCACCCCAGCTTAGAGTGGGATATACAAAAAGTGATTGGGCAGGGTGTACAGCCAGAAACAGGCTTGTTTATCGGTCAGCATTATTCTTTGGCGGGTTATGGTCCGCTGCTTATGCTCTTGGTGACATGCAGTAATGTTGGTGATGCGATTCAAAATGGTGTGCATTATCAGGGTTTAACCTATTTATACGGTGTCTTAGGGCTTGAGAAAGGCGATCATCAAGTCGCATTAACCTACAAGCCTGTAGACTTAGAAACAGAAATGGGTTTGTTGAGAGCGCAATGTGAAATCTCTGGAACTTATAAATTTCTGGATGATATTTATAAAATGATGGGACTTACAGCGCCCAGCGTGAGAATCGAGTTACCCTTTCAGCAGCCTCAGGATTTAAGTGTATTAAAGCAATATCATGATTATTATGGTTCAGATTTACATTTTAATTGTGAAAAAGCCGCTTTTTGGATCAATGAAGATGTGATGCAACTGCCGATTCCATCCGCAGATCCGATTACACATCGGGTTTACGAAGCCAAGTGTATTGCTGAAATTGAGCGATTAAATGCCGAAGAACAGAAAATTGCGCCGTTGATTCAACGGGTAAATGATTATTTGGAATTACAGCAAGGGATTATTCCGTCGATGGCTGAAGTTGCACAGGCGTTGAATGTGCCTGAAAGAACCTTGCGCCACCAGTTGCAGCAATTAAATACCAGTTATAAACAAATTCGGGAACAGTTGATTAAACACAAAGCTTTACGATTGATTGAATATAAGGAATATTCAATTGAGGTGATTGCGGAATTACTCGGCTACTCAGAACCCGCTGCATTTAATCATGCTTTTAAACGTTGGTTTGGGCAAAGCCCGCGTCAATATGGTAAATAAACAGGTAGTGCTGATATGAGATATAGAGTTAGAATTATCCCAAAGTTTTATTTATCAAAAATGAATATTCGATATACTTCCTTTAGCCTTTAAAAGTAACAAAATGATATGTTAGATCAGAATACAACTTCAACAGCATTTACTCCCGTATCACCCGCTGAGCGTTATGCAAAAGCATTGTCATCTGGACAGTTTTTACCAGATGATGCTCAGGCTCAAGCAGTACATGAGTTGGAGCGGGTATGGCAAGAATTGATCAATCGTTATAAAGCATCGAAAAAAGCTTTTCGTCGTTTCCGCCGTCAAACTGCACCGAGAGGTGTATATATGTGGGGTGGTGTAGGGCGTGGAAAGACATGGCTCATGGATCAATTTTACGATTCGATTCCTTTTCGCCGTAAAACCCGTATGCATTTCCATCACTTTATGCAATTTGTGCATAAAGAGTTAAACAAGCTTTCTGGACAGCGTAATCCTTTAGATATCGTTGCAGATCAAATTTATAAAGAAGCTGTGGTGATTTGTTTTGATGAGTTCTTTGTATCGAATGTAACCGATGCAATGATTCTCAGTGATTTATTCCAAAAATTATTTACCCGTGGCATTACCTTGATTGCCACATCAAATATTGCCCCAGATGGTTTATATAAAAATGGAATCCATCGTGATCGTTTTATTCCAACGATTGAAATGGTAAAAAAACATTGTGTGGTATTGAATGTTGATGCGGGTGTTGACTATCGTTTACGGGTATTAAAACAAGCGCAATTGTTTAAATCGCCACTGACAGATGACAATAAAGTCTGGATGGCAAAGCGTTTTAATGCATTAACCACATCGCAGACAGTGTCAGAAGAACCAATTACGATTAATAACCGTGTTGTTGAAACTTTGGGCCATACAGAAGATGTATTGTGGTGTGAGTTTAGAGAACTCTGTATGAAACCGCGTAGTCCATCAGACTTTATTGAAATTGCCAATATCTATAATACCGTTTTGGTGAGTAATGTTCCGCACTTAACTGATTTGCTGTCAGAAGGTACACGTCGTTTTATTTATCTGGTAGATGAGTTTTATGACCGTGGAGTAAAGCTGTTACTAACATCTCAAGACTCGATTATTGAGATTTATGACGGAGAGAAGCTGGCTTTCGAAATTGAACGTACACGTTCTCGTTTACTCGAAATGCAATCAGATGAATATTTACAGTCAGAGCATCGTTTGATTAAAGGCAATAGTGAGTTAGAAGTAGAATAATCATCCTTAGAAAGATGTAAAAAAAGCGATCTTATCATTGATAAGATCGCTTTTTTTATGAGGGGGATACTGTCATCAGTATGCATTAAGATTAAACAAACTTATAAAACCAAAGCTGTTTTAGTTGTATTCGCTTGATGACTAAAAACAATTAACCCACCTGAATTTCAGTATTTGGGTGACGAACACGACTTTTATTCGGTGTAGCAATCAAATAAGCCAGTGTTAGTGGTCCTAAGCGTCCAGCAAACATTAGACAAATTAAAGCGATTTGGCTGCCAGCATGTAAATTTTCAGTGATTCCGCGTGATAAGCCGACAGTACAAGCCGCAGAAACGGCTTCAAATAATAAGTCTAAAAACTTTTTATCAGGCTCAAGGATCAGTAGGGTAAAAAAGCCAATCAGGATCAGCAGTGAAGTAATTGAAATGACCGCCATTGCCTTAAAGGTCGCTTGATGAGAAACAGAATGCCCAAAAATGGTAATTTCATCTGAACGTTTTAAGAAAGTAATGACACTTAAAATCATGATAATAAATGTGCCAACTTTAATTCCACCAGCGGTACTTAAAGAACCGCCACCAATAAACATCAATACCATGGTAATTAAGGTTGATGCATTGGTCATACTGCTGACTTCCAAGCTGTTAAAACCTGATGAACGAGGTACGGTAGCATGGAACCACGCGTTTAAAGCTTGGTCACCAACAGACATTGGAGCCAATGTTAAAGGATTGGATGCTTCGATTGCCCAAATAACAATAAAGGCAAAAAGGTTTAAGCCCGCAATTGTAGACAGAATTAACTTACTATTGGTGGAGAGTTTCTTCCAACGCTTGGCTCTTTTAATATCCATCAACACAACAAAACCAATCCCACCGATGATATACAGCATACTGATGGTAAATGTCACCATATACTGGTCAGAGAAGCTCATTAAGCTATTGGGGAATAAAGAAAACCCACCATTATTAAAAGCAGAAATACTATAAAAAAGCGCATAAAAAAATGCATGTTCAAGGTCATAGTGATGTGACCATGCCATGGTTAGAATCCCTGTACCAATCGCTTCAAAGAACAAGGAGTAAAGAAAAACCCCTTTTACAGTAAAGGTCGCTTTGGCCAAACTGGTTTGACCAATGGTTTCTTGTGCCATGACTTGCTGCCGAATACCAACTTTTGAGGAAAGACTCAAAGCAGCTAAGATCGCAAATGTCATAAAACCTAAGCCACCGCATTGGATCAGTATCATCACCACAACTTGACCGAAGGTAGTTAAGGAGTCTCCAATATTAACGACAGACAGCCCAGTGATGGTTACAGCAGACGTGGCAGTAAACAGGGCCTCTAGCCATGTCAAATTGCCTTGATTAGCAAAAGGAAGTTTAAGTAACAATGTTCCGATGATAATAAAGCTTAAAAAACCTAAAGCAAGTAAGCTCGGTGGGCTGAGATTAATACTATTGTGTTTTTTGTTGATTAGTTCTTTTTTAGATAAACGCATAGTTATGACTATAAGAAACGAATCGAAAATTGTCTTAACATTTCTACAGGTCCTTCAAGGATTAAAATATCCTTTTCCTGTAAAATCGTCCCCGGTGCAATATCATACAGTACATGCGAGCCGCGTTGTAATAACAAGGTTGTAAGTTCGGGGGTATTTTCCATGACCGTTTGAAATTGTGCGCCTTGTAAATTTGCACCTATTTCAATTTTGACGATATAGCGATCATTATTTAACGCCATATAACGTCTCACCATTGGATAACTGAGTGATTGTGCAACACGAATCCCCATGTCTTCTTCAGGGTGAATGATTTTTGTAATGCCTAAATGAGACAAAATCATATGATGCGATTTAGATTTGGCTTTTACAAAGATTTTTTCGATACCCAAATTTTTTAAATGCAGTACGCATAGAATACTGGCTTCAATATCTTCACCAATGGCAACCACTACGGCATCACAATTTTTGATATTCAGTTCATCTAACACATGTTCATCGGTAGCATCTGCAATAACTGCATGACTGATTTTATCTGCAATGTTTTCTACATTTTTCTTTAATGTATCAATACCTATTACATCGTGATTTAAGTTGGTGAGTTCTAGTGCAACTGCTTCACCAAAACTGCCTAAACCGATGACAGCGAATTGCGCCATTCTACAAAGTCCTTATCCCGACACTGATTTTGTGTTGGTATGATCATATTCAATTTTTATATATTTTATCTTTAAAGTATTGCAACGCCAATCTACAAACTGAGAATAAAAAGCGATAAATGTAAATAAAACCAGATTTATGTCATAAAAACTTAAAATTGATCCGATATCATTGCTTTGAAATTTAAAAATGCAAAGCCAAGATTGGGCTTTCGATCCAAGAATAAAAAATGGATGATAAAAAAATGGACGATAAGAAAATTTTTAAAATTCTCCAACATTGGTTCCCAGCGTTGGAGCAAAGAGACATTCCTAAAAAGAAACATCGTAAACGTTTTGTCGAGTTTCTCAATTGGATCGAAGCTGAAAAGTTTGGTGGGCGATTTCGTGGATATTTAATGAAAATTGATCGTATGCAATTTCATGAAAATGAGATTGAGCGTTGTGCGGTTTTTCATGAATATGCAGTAGATAGCTTGGGAATTCAAACTCAAATTCGTGAAAGAGCGAAGCCTTTATTTGATCATTATGAAGTACACAAAGATGTTATTGGACGCTATTACAATGTTCAAGATCAAGTTTATGATGTTGTTTTGGAAGAAATATTAAAACAGGCCAGACAACATGATCACGAACTGTTGCTGATTTATGCTGAAGATTATTATTGGTTGATCGTACCGAATCATGAATATAAAATTGAAAAGTTCTGCAAGTGTTTTAATAAACAATTTCACGATGAAGATGTCAGTATAGAACATTACGCATTATTTGATTGTTCAAGATCGACTTAGCTTTTTGCAATTAATTCAACATATTAATAATAAAATAGAGAGATATCCATGTCACAGAAAATATATTCATTGCTTCAACATTTAATTCCCGAGCTAAATGCACAAAAAATTCCTCAAGATACTAAATTTTATAGTTTTAGTGAATGGCTGAATCAACAGCATGATTTCCTGCATTATATTGAATTAAAAGAATATTATGACAATGGAGTTGAAGATGATTTCTACTTTAACCAGCACAATATTGATACTGAGCAATTGCAAAATGAGATTGAAGTTGCAATAGCTGAAATATTTGATCAATACGATGAAGAAGATGATGAGGTCTCATTTGATGATCAAATGGACGCAATGCAACAAACAGAAGAAATCATTTTCGATAAAATTAAACAGGTTGCAAATCAGTATCAGCTTTTTTTATTGGTTATATATCGTGAAAATCCGTATTGGATGCTTGTACCTACACAAGATGAGCAACAATTAAATCAAATTGTGGATGCTTTTAATGACGCATTTAATGATGATGGTGATTTAAATATGGCGGTTTATTAAGTTAACTTTTTCGAATTGTTTTGATGAAGCACATCATTTGATGTGCTTCATGCTATTTATCTTATAAACTTTTTAAATTCTGTTCAGTCTATATCTTACTTTAAAACGTGGGTCTTGGAAGAAGAAATAAAATCCCATTGTGAGTAATGTACTGAATAAAAGCACTACAAAAATGGATAGATCGAGTTGATTGAAATTGTGATTTAGTAAATATGATCTCGCCAATGATATAAGCCCGCCTAAGATGAACACGTAGCTTAGGGTAGATATGTACGGTGCTTTAGGTGCAAGACGTAGCATAAGATATTGAGGGATTGAAATTAAAAACAACATACTAAGCAAAGCGAATAAAGTCATGATAGAAAAGACTTTAGAAGGGGTATAGCCAAACATAAATACCAAGGTATTTATCAGTAGATAGGCTGCAAGAGGAATAAAAATAAACTTTGTCCATGTTTTCATTATTTTGACCTGTTTAAAGTTTTGCTCATTATACATGAGTCACATTTTATAAAAAATAGCCCATAAAAAATTTATAGGCTATTTCGATTTTGAAGCTATTTCTATTTTAAGAAACGTTGATAACCTAAGTTATTGGTAATTTCTTGATATGGGTAATTGATATTTTCCAAAGTCTCAATCAGTCCATCTGGATTCTGTACAGCATCTTCTGCATCCAAGCCAACCAAAACACGTCCTTCTGCTGCACCGTGATTACGATAATGGAATAGGCTAATGTTATGGGTTGGACCAAGGCGCTCCAAGAATGTTAATAAAGCGCCTGGGCGTTCTGGAAACTCAACACGGAACAAACGTTCATTGGCAATATCGGCATGACCCCCAATCAAATAACGGATATGCAATTTTGCAACTTCATCATCCGATAAATCATCGACATCATAATGTAATTTCATGGCTTCATAGATGTCATGGCGTTCTTTTTCACCAGCCTTTAAGCTAATACCGACAAAGACTTGAGCTGCAGATGCGTCACTGGCACGGTAGTTAAACTCAGTGATATTACGGCCTTGCAAAGCACGACAGAAATTCAGGAAAGAACCTTTTTCTTCTGGAATGGTCACTGCAAAAATGGCTTCTTTACGTTCACCGAGTTCGGTACGTTCAGCAATATAACGTAAACGGTCAAAGTTCATGTTGGCACCGCAAACAATTGACACCATGTTTTTGCCTTCAAGACCATGTGCAGCGACGTACTTTTTGATACCTGCAAGTGCCATAGCACCTGATGGTTCAACAATACTACGACATTCATCATAAGTGTCTTTGATTGCCGTACAGATTTCATCTGTATTGACCAGTACCACATCACGTTCAACAATTGGACCTGAGTTATCAGATTTTTGTAGTTGAATCACTTCAAATGGCTTTTCACCGATTTGAGCAACAGCTGTACCATCTGCAAATAATCCTACAGAAGGGAGTATTACACGTTGATTGGCTTCAAATGCAGCTTTTAAACATGCAGATTCATCATATTCGACAGGAATAACTTTGACATGCGGGGCAACATCACCAAGATATGCCGCTACACCTGCAATTAAACCACCACCGCCCACAGCAACAAATACGTATTCAACATCACGCCATTGACGCAATATTTCATTGGCAATTGTACCTTGGCCGGCCATAACCAGTTCATCATCATAAGGCGGAATAAAGGTTAAACCTTCGTCATTTGCACGTTGAATGGCATATTTGTTAGCAACATCAAATGAGTCGCCGTGAAGCACAACATCACCACCCAAACGTTTTACTGCTTGAACTTTAATATCAGGGGTGGTTTTTGGCATCACAATAATGGCGCGAATACCTAACTTTTGACCAGATAAAGCCACGCCCTGAGCATGGTTACCTGCTGAAGCAGTAATAACGCCACGTTCCAACTGAGATTTCGGTAATTGACTAATACGGTTATACGCACCGCGTAGTTTGAAGGAAAAGACAGGTTGTAAATCTTCGCGTTTAAAGCGAATGTTATTGTTTAGTTTTTCACTAATTCGTGGCGCTGCTTCGAGTGGGGTTTCGATTGCAACGTCATACACCGTTGCCTGTAATATTTGTCGAACCAAACGAGACAGCATGTTAATTTTCCATCTAACAGTTTAAAATGAGCGCTCATTGTAACAAACCGTTGTACCTTTGCGTTTTAAAATTATGCAAAATGTGCAGGAAATTGAAATTTTATTGAGAGATGTCATGAGCCTTTATGCAACCCAGGACGAGAAAAAACAAGCTGCAGCCCAAGCCGCTTTAAAACACTTACCAAGAGGGGGCATTTTGGGAGTCGGTACTGGTAGTACAGTGAACTTCTTAATTGAATTATTACCTCAGTTACAACTTGAAGCAGCCGTAGCCAGTTCAGAAGCAACAGCTCAACGTCTTAAGAAATTAGGCATTGAAGTGGTTGATATGAACCATGTTGGTGGTTTAGATGCTTATGTAGATGGTGCTGATGAAATTGACCGTCATTTACATATGATTAAAGGCGGTGGTGCTGCACTCACACGTGAAAAAATCGTGGCATCTATTGCGAAAAAGTTTGTATGTATTGTTGATGACTCGAAATGGGTCGATCAATTAGGCCGTGAATTTCCATTGCCTATCGAAGTGATTCCTATGGCACGTTCAGCCGTTGCACGTAAAATCGTATCTTTAGGCGGTGACCCAGTTTATCGTGAAGGTGTGGTAACGGATAACGGTAATGTCATTCTAGATGTCTATAACTTAAATATTTTGAATGCATTAGAGGTCGAAAAAACTATTAACGATATTCCTGGTGTGGTGTGTAATGGTATTTTTGCGATCAATAAAGCTGATGTTGCTGTAGTTGCCACCAATCATGGTATTGAAGAGCGTACCGCAGGATAAGAAAAATTTCCCCTAACTTCTGCTTGAGTAAAGACAAGGCTTTTCCTTGCTTTGTAAAGAAAGGTTGGGGGAGATTCTAAAAATAAGCGTATTAAGATGGCAAATCTTCCTGAAATAAAGATCACACATCATGCACGGGCAACACGCTTACGTTTACGTGTTGAACCGACGCAGATTCGCTTAACTGTGCCTAAGTATTGTACCCAACGTCAAATTCAGCATTTTTTACACGAGTCTGAACAATGGATGATTGAGACATGGCATAAACAGCAGGAAAAAATACAGCAGGTTGATCAGATATTACCGACAAGCTTGCAACTGTTTAATTTAAAACTGCCCCTAGAAATTATTTATAAAACTCAAAAAAATAGCTATATTTTAGATGAGCAAAAGCATCAGTTATTTGTCAGCGAGCGTCAGCCGGAAAGCTATTTAAAAGCTTTTGTGATTGCTTATGCAAAGCATTATTTACCGATTTATTTAAAGCAAGTCAGTGATGAAACCCATTTAAAGTTTGGACAGTGTGCTGTTCGACACCCGAAAACGCGTTGGGGAAGTTGTACAGCCCGTCATGATATTATGCTCAATAGTGCCTTAGTTTTATGTGATCAACGAATTACCCGTTATGTCTGTGTACATGAATTGGCACATACCAAACATTTTGATCATAGCGCTGCTTTTTGGTCTGAAGTTGAAAAGCATGATCAACACTATCAGCAGCATCGTAAAGTTTTAAAAAGTAGTGTAATGCCTTGGTGGTGGGCGTAATAAAATAAGTAAATTTCTAGATTGCATTAAAATAAAAAATGAGGAAAAGCGTATGACTGTAAAAAGAATCATAAGTAATATTAAAGCTTTAGATTTAGCCAGTGCCCAAGCTTTTTATGGTGATTTTTTAGCGATGGACTTGGTGATGGATCATGGCTGGATCAAAACATTTGCCAGTCAGGAAATCATGCATCCACAAATCAGTATTGCTTCGGAAGGGGGAAATAATACAGATGTACCCGATTTTTCAATCGAAGTTGACAATGTGGATGAACTTTATGAAAAAGCCAAAAAATTAGATTTAGACATTCTCTATCCCTTAACCAATGAAGACTGGGGTGTTAGGCGATTCTATGTCAAAGATCCATTTGGAAAGGTTGTAAATGTTTTACAACATATTGAATATTAAAAATTAATGAATTAAGTAGGATTTTTAAATGCAGTGGAATAAATTGGTTCCAGAATTGATCGTCACCGATTTGAAGAGAAGTTATCAGTTTTGGGTGGAAATACTGGGTTTTTCTGTAATGTATCAACGGACTGAAGAAAAATTTATCTATGTGGAACTTGATGGTGTTCAGTTTATGTTAGAGCAACAGCAACAAGGGCAATGGTTAACAGGAGTGTTGGCCTATCCATTGGGAAGAGGGATTAACTTTCAGTTCGAAGTAGACCAACTCGACAGTATTTTAAATCGTTTGGATGTCGCACAATGGCCGCTGTTTGCAGCGTTAGAAGAACGTTGGTACCGTGCAGAAACTATAGAGCATGGACAAAAGCAATTTTTAGTTCAAGATCCAGATGGTTATTTATTACGAATTGTTGAGGTGATTGGGGAAAGAGCAATAACACTAGATTAAATAAGGCTGGCTTAAATAAGCTAAGGTTATA
The DNA here is from genome assembly GCF_009668065.1 of Acinetobacter sp. RIT698. Lineage (NCBI taxonomy): Bacteria > Pseudomonadati > Pseudomonadota > Gammaproteobacteria > Moraxellales > Moraxellaceae > Acinetobacter > Acinetobacter sp. RIT698. The sequence continues at coordinate 83,694 of NZ_WJYH01000011.1, read as the reverse complement.
GGGACTTTAATGGAGGTACAGCGATGCACATCAGATCTTTTCAAAATCATGACCGAGCACCATTGAGTGAACTTTTTTTAAATACCAGAAAATTAAGTTGGCCGTGGTTGGATTCTTCGAAATGGGGGCTGAGTGATTTTGAAAAATACACTGAAAATGAAATGATTTTAGTGGCTGAAAAAGACCAAGAATATTTGGGATTTACATCTATTTACCTGCAAGAGAACTTTTTACATCATCTATTTATTGCCCCAAATGCTCAAAATCAAGGTGTAGGAGCAGCATTGCTACACGCAGCAGAACAATTGTTTACGGGTACAGGCTATCTCAAATGTTTATCAGAAAATAAACAAGCTTTGTCTTTTTATTTAGGTCATGGCTGGAAAGCAATCAGCACTGGAGTAAGTGAAGAAGGTGGATATATATTGATGTCAAAAGCAAAACTTATTCAGTAAAACCATCGATCCATTCCCGAATTGTTTCGACGACTTCATCAGGCTGTTTAATCCATGCACTATGTTGATTGCCTTTGCTTTTATGGGTTAAATCCAGCGTGTTTATTTGTGGTTTTTTAAAATAACCACTTAGGCCAAGCATTGAAGACATTGGTGCAAAATCATCGCCATTTAAATAGACAAATAAGGCAGCGTTATTCACCACGTTTTCTTGCCCAATAATATGTGCATAATTTCCTGTAAAGATAACTTTAGACCAATCACGCATTAAGGATTTTGTCTCTTTATTCCCAAAAGCAATTTTATAGCCTGCAAAATAACCATCTTTTAAAATCATGGCATTGATTACCATGACTGCTTTTAAAATATTGATTTTACCTTTTAAGTCCCAATTTTTTAAACCGATATTGCCTGTGGCAACACCAATGACTTTATTTGCATGATTTTGTGCATAAAGTGTTGCTAAATGTCCACCTAAACTATGTCCAAATAAGATTGGAACTTGTTGGTTCAGTTCTAAGGCTAGCTTTTCCAGTTGAGGAATAAAGTCATTGAGTAAATCAGCATAACCATAATCAATCTTTGCTGAAACAGGCGGAGTATTACGCCCACAATGAGGATAATCAGCCACAATAACATTCAAGCCACTTTGGCTTAAAGCGATAATGAGCACCTCGTATTTACTGATTGCTATGCCTAGCGCAGCCAGCAAAATAATACTATGGCTGTTTTCAGGGTTTGAATAAATATCGACTACAATTGGATATTGCCCAAAATTAATATTCTTTTGGGTAAAAGAGGTGTTTTTCATGATTTAGTCCTTAAAAATATTCATTTGAATCATGCTTGAAAGTCCGAGTTTATGCATTAAAGCAGTCCGTGATTGAGGGTTTCTCTTTGCTTCAATTGAGATAAGTTTACGCATTTCTGAATTAAAATGTACCCGTGGATATTGGGTTAAAATTCGGTTTTTAAAACTTTTTGAAAATAAGCTGAGATCAGTCCCAATTACATCACAGGAAGTGGCTTTTTGCAGTAATAGCACTTCTTTAGAAAGACTGTGATCACTTTCATCTAAACTGCCATTCATATGTAAACAAATCGCATTTGAAATATTAACCATTTTGTCTTCGGGATAATGGTGTTTGCTACAGAGGGTTTCAGCTCTTAAGGCACTTTCAAAGCTAAAACATTGACATGCATATTGATCCAAATGATTAACCAGTCCTAAATCATGCATCAAAAATGAAATAACAAGACTCTCTTGATCAAATTGCCATTGTTTGGTGTGGGCGATAGCAATAGCCCAAAAATAGCTCCACCAAGAATGATTGATGATCGCTTGAGAGGCTGTTTGTTCTAATTCGTCCATCGCTTCTTTGACAATTGCTGTGTCAGGAATCTGAAAACTATCCAATGTAAATGAAGTTGAATCATGATTCGCCTTTCGAAATGTTTTGCCATAGTTCAGTGTGGCAGGAATGAGGACTTGTTTTATAAGCTGAGTTTTCTCTTTAAAGCTAAGTTTTCCATTACTTGTATTCATCCACGTTCGTGATCCAATCATGACCAATACGTCCTTTTGTTAATTTTAGAGTAATTACTCTAAATTATTATGCATAGATCATTGAGCAAGACAAGACAGTTTTCTTTGAATTTGTTTGAATAGTCTTTTATGCCAAAACAAGATTTAAAATGAAAAGGTTTGTTTTTATCATTTTTTAGAGGTTTAATTTGATGGTTTTATAGGCGATGTCATTAAATTACATGTTTACTTGTGTATTTATCATCATCAATTTTAAGTGATGGTATAATGCCTTAAAAGTATTTCTTAATAAAAGCAGTTAAATTACAAAATAGTCTGATTATTTTAAGCATAAGTTGGGAGTGAATTAAAAAATACTCTAAACTTGGCGACTTGCCAATATTTCCTATTTCTTATCATAAAGATATCAGACGTGAATTTTGCAGATACTCATTACTTTATTTTGATTGTACCGGTCTGCCTGATATTAATGGGCAGTTTACTTTTGATCTGCCATTACTTTTTTAAAGCACCTACTTATTTATTTTGGTTGGGTCTTGGATATATCGTGCCATCTTTTTCTTTAACTGCACAAAGTTTTATGTCTAACCTACAATTAACATTTTCTGCTCCACTTTTAGGTGGTTTATACCTATTTGGCGCGTGGGCCAGTGCATATACTATGGCATTGAGAAAGAATGCTAGTTCACACGCTTTAGTCGCTTTTTTCTTGATCTTTATCACAATATGCTTGTTGGTCTATTATGCTTTTGTTGATGAACAGCTATGGATCCGGATGCTGATTTTAAACCTGAGCATTGCCACAGTTGAATCCTTAGTTTTAGTATCTATTTTTAAAGATGATAAGCAAAGTGATTGGTTAAATAAGCTGGTCGATTATTCCTATCTTTTTATCGTTGTATATACTTTTGTCCGTGTCATTATTATTTTCTTTTTTTTGAAAAATATTGAAGCCAGTATGCTTGTGGATTCTGTATGGTGGTTAATGATGCTTGCTGCCAGTATTATCCTGAGCATGTGGTTTGCGATCGTACTTTTGGGAACATTAGTTCGAGATATTATTTTTAAATTAAATGATGAACGTTGCAGAGATCCATTAACACATTTACTCAATCGTCGTGGATTTTATGACGCAGCTAAAATAAATTTAATCGATTTACCAGAAAAGCAATATTTTTTGTTGATGTGTGATGTCGATCATTTTAAGAAAATTAATGACACCTATGGACATCTGGTGGGTGATCAGATTTTGCAGAGTGTAGGTCGTCTTGTCAGTCAGCATGTCGGTGAAAAGGGCTTAGTGGGGCGTTTTGGTGGTGAAGAGTTTATTGTTTTATTACAAGTTGAAGATCGCGATTATGCCTATAAAATTGCTGAGCGTATGCGGACTGCTATTGAAACTGAGCAATTTTTAACTCAACCCATCTTATTGACAGCCAGCTTTGGTTTAACACAAGTGCGACATCGTAATTTAGCCAGCGGTATAGAAGCTGCTGACAAACTTTTGTATGTCGCCAAACGTAGAGGGCGCAACTGTATTGCGCAAGATGCATCAATCGAACTTATGCGAATTTAACTTTGTCATAATGCTAAAATATCATAAAAACCCAGTAAAATAGTTTAGAAAGCATCAACTTCCTGTCATACTACAGCACTACAAAATGGATACTTTTAAATCGAGGTAAAAAACGTGATTTCAGTGGGTATTGTCGGTGGAACAGGTTATACAGGCGTTGAATTGTTGCGTCTTTTACTACGACATCCAAATGTTCAAGTGAATGTACTGACATCACGTACCGAAGATGGTCGCCGTGTAGATGATATGTTTCCAAGCTTACGTGGACACACCGAGCTTAAATATTCAGATTTAAACATTGATGAATTAAAAAAATGTGATGTTGTGTTTTTTGCGACCCCGCATGGTGTGGCAATGCAACATGCGCAACAACTCTTGGCAGCAAATACCAAAGTTATCGATTTAGCCGCTGATTTTCGCTTGCAGAATTTAGCACAGTTTGAAAAATGGTATGGGATGCAGCACGCTTGTCCAGAAGTACTGAAAGATTCTGTATATGGTTTATCTGAACTTAATCGTGAACAGATTAAAAATGCCAATGTTGTCGGTAATCCTGGCTGTTACCCAACCACTGTACAGTTGGGATTAGCGCCACTTTTTAAGCAAGCTGAAACATTGGTTAAACCAGAAAGTATTATCATTGATGCGAAATCTGGTGTATCAGGTGCGGGGCGTAAAGCTAGTCTAGGCATGATTTATTCAGAAAATGCTGATAATTTTAAAGCCTATGGCGTTGCTGGACATCGTCATCATCCTGAAATTGTAGAAGCATTAGAAAATATTTCAGGTCAAAAAAATGTATTTGATCAGATTCTTTTTGTACCGCATTTAGTTCCGATGATTCGTGGTATGTTCAGTACGATCTATGTTGATTTGACAGAGCAAGGCGCAGCAGCAGATTTACAAAGTATTTATGAAAAATTTTATGCAAATGAAATATTTGTAGATGTAATGCCTGCAAATAGTTCACCAGAAACACGTTCTGTACGTGGTGCAAACCAACTCAGAATTGCACTGTATAAACCGCATCCGAACAAGTTAATTGTTTTGTCTGTTCAAGACAATTTAGTCAAAGGTGCGGCAGGACAGGCTGTACAAAATATGAACTTAATGTTTGGTTTTGCTGAAGATGCTGGTTTACAAGGTATCGGATTATTACCATAAAAAACGCTTTATGGCTTCACACACATATAACTTTGCGGTTAAATGTGTGTTTTGATTCTATCAATAATACTTAGAGATGATGATGCAGAACACAGAAACAAATACCGCGTCACAACCAGCTCAAGCACCGAAAAAGCCTTTTTTAAAAGGGAATATGCCTTTGGTGATCGGTGGGGTTGTATTATGTGCTGGCAGTGTACTTTTAGGTTATACGGTTGGACATCGCCAAGGGCTAACGGTAGTCGGTTTTGATGCAGATGCAGAACAGTTGGTAGAAGTTGTGAAGCAACAAAAAACAACGCTGGCTAATTTAAATAAAAGCTTAAATGCTGCTGTACAGGAACGAGATGTGGCTGTTTCGAACTCTAACGATTTGTTAGAGTCATTGAACAAAGCCAATGCTGAAAAATCACAAGTTGATGTGATGAGTGCGATTTATCGTGAAGTGTTAAAACAACGTGGCGGTTTGAGTTTAACCATTCAAAACTTGGCCGTTAAGCCATTACCAGAAAACGCTTATGAATATCAGCTTGATCTTATTCAAGTTAGTCCAAGACGTGCGACGGGTTCTGTTGAAATTCGTTTGATTAGTGGTACTGAGGTGTTAACAGTGCCAATGGCAGATGCGAATTATAATTTTACTGATTATGAGCGCTTAACTGGACGTTGGACCATGCCTAAGGGCTTTAATCCACAATTTATCGAAATCCGCCTAAATGGTGCCACGCCAGTGGTTAAACGCTTTAGTTGGTCACGTGGGCAAGCTGTAGACAGTGCAGCTGCGTTTGCTGCAGAGGTTCCTCAAGCTGCGGCTAATTCTCAATAAATCATAAGTATTTTGAAAAATATGCGAACTAATAAACGTCAAATGAGTTTAAATGAAGTGAAATCATCATTCCGTGATTCAGGATTTATAGATTGGCACTTGAGTATTCGTATAAGTAATTCAGAAGATCCAAACCATCCAGACCATGATCAAGCAGATGTTGCAGTACAAACTGCGCCACCTGAAGTGAAGCGACCACCGATGTATTCTGTCGTTTTATTGAACGATGATTACACTCCGATGGACTTTGTTATTGAAATTTTACAACAATACTTTGCTTTGAATCTTGACCAAGCCACTCAAGTAATGTTAACAGTACATTATGAAGGAAAAGGTGAAGCTGGTGTTTATCCAAGAGACATTGCGGAGACTAAAGCCAACCAAGTTAATAACTACGCTCGATCTCAAGGTCATCCATTGCTTTGTCAGATTGAGCCAAAAGAATAAGGGGGTTTCATGCTCAGTCGTCAATTAGAAGTTTCACTCCGTTTGGCTGTTAGCATGGCTCGTCAAAAGAGACATGAGTTTCTTACGGTTGAACATTTATTATTGGCTTTACTTGATAACGATTCAGCGGTAAATGCCTTAAAAGCATGCGGTGCTGAAATTATCAGTTTGCGCAAAGAGTTAGAGGAGTATGTAGAACAACATACCCCTAAACTAGGAGAAAACAACGACCAAGCCCCTCATCCAACTGAAAGTTTTGACCGTATCTTACAACGTGCAATTTTCCACGTTCAGTCAAGTGGCGGTGATCGCACAGTAGAGGGTGCAGATGTACTGGTTGCGATGTACTCTGAGCGAGATTCTTTTGCCGTTTATTTGCTAAAACGACATCAAATCAATCGTTTGACTTTAACCCAATATTTGTCACACGGTGCGCGTAAAGAAGAAATTCAAGTTGAAGAAGAATCTGATGATTTAGAAGGTGAATCAAATGCTTCAGCAAATGCTGGACCACTTGAACTTTATACTTTGAATTTGAATATTGAAGCGCAAAAAGGCAAAACTGATCCTTTAATCGGGCGTGAAAAAGAAATTGAACGAACTGCTCAAATTCTTTGCCGTCGCCGTAAAAACAACCCATTGCTTGTGGGTGATCCTGGTGTGGGTAAAACATCGATTGCTGAAGGTCTGGCATGGTTGATTGTGAATGGTAAAGCGCCTAAGCCACTTGCGACTGCTGAAGTGTTTAGTTTAGACATCGGTGCATTGGTTGCGGGTACAAAATACCGTGGTGACTTTGAAAAACGATTGAAACAGCTTCTCAATGCTTTGAAAAAGAAACCAGAAGCAATTTTATTTATCGATGAAATTCATATGATCATTGGTGCTGGCTCAAGTATGGGTAGTACCATGGATGCATCGAATTTAATCAAACCTGCATTGGCGAATGGTAGTTTACGTTGTATTGGTTCAACCACTTTCCAAGAATATCGCCAAGTATTTGAAAAAGATCATGCACTATCACGTCGTTTCCAAAAAATTGATGTGAATGAGCCTTCTATTTCAGAAACAATTGATATTTTGCGTGGTTTGAAAAGCAAGTTTGAAGATTTTCATCATGTTAAATATGAAGATACTGCGCTAGTTTCAGCGGTTGAGTTGTCTGCTAAGTTTATTAATGATCGTTTCTTGCCAGATAAGGCGATTGATGTGATTGATGAAGCTGGTGCACAACGTCGTTTAAAAGCTGAACAAGATGATACTTTGATTACAGTTGAAAATATCGAAGATATTATTTCGAAGATTGCACGTATCCCGCCAAAAACAGTATCTAAAGATGATAAATCGGTACTTGAATATCTAGAGCGTGATCTTAAACGTGTGGTATTTGGTCAAGATGAAGCGATTACAGCCTTGGCTTCTGCGATTAAACTGTCACGTGCAGGTTTGAAAGCGCCAGATAAACCAGTGGGTAGTTTTGTTTTTGCAGGCCCTACGGGCGTTGGTAAAACAGAAGTGACCAAGCAATTGGCAAAATTGTTGGGTGTAGAGCTTGTTCGCTTCGATATGTCTGAATATATGGAACGTCATGCGGTTTCTCGTTTGATTGGTGCGCCTCCAGGTTATGTTGGTTATGATCAAGGTGGTTTACTGACTGACGCGATTCATAAGAATCCGCACTGTGTCTTGTTATTAGATGAAATTGAAAAAGCACATCCAGATGTCTTTAACTTGTTATTGCAAGTCATGGATCATGGTGCTTTAACCGATAACAATGGACGTAAGTCTGATTTCCGTAATGTGATTATTGTATTGACCACCAATATCGGTGCTGAAAGTATTTCTCGTAACAGTATCGGTTTTACTGAGCAAGACAATAGTAATGACAATCAGGAAGCGATGAAACGTGCATTTGCACCAGAGTTCCGCAACCGTTTAGATGGTGTAATTCAGTTTAAAGCATTACCTACCACAGTGATTGAGTCTGTCGTTGATAAATTCTTAACCGAACTTCAAGCGCAGTTAGATGACAAAAAAGTGGTGCTGGAAGTTGATCAATCTGCTCGCGATTGGATGGCTGAGAATGGCTATGATCGTTTAATGGGTGCTCGCCCAATGCAACGTTTGATTCAGGAACATTTGAAGAAACCTCTTGCTGAGATGATTCTATTTGGTGAGCTTGCAGATCATGGTGGTAATGTTGCTGTTTCTGTGAAGAAAGAAAATGGTAAGGCGGTAGGGCTTACATTAGAAGTCTTTGAAGATCAGACTGCTGAACCAGCATAGTTGTGAATGAACTTTAAAATAACCCGCATTGATTGCGGGTTATTTTTTGAATTATAAGCTTATAAAATATCAATTTTCTTTAACCAAGCTAGGAATAATGTGGGCCATTGCATTGTTTCAGTATTGGCTTTGCCTAAGCCCCAACCATGCCCACCATTTTTGAAAAGATGTAATTCATAAGCGATCTTGTGTTGCTGCAAAGCGGTTTGCATATTGAGGCTATTCTGAACAGGTGAAATCGGATCATCTATGGCATGGGCTAAAAAGGTTGGAGGTGTATTCTGTTTGACTTGTAAATTAACAGAAAACAAGATTTGTTTGGCTAAATCATGTTTTGAGCCAAATAAGCTTTTATAAGCATGGGTATGATCAAGCGGCGCTTGCATACTAATGATTGGATAGAGTAGCGCCACAAAATTAGGCTGAGCAGAAATTTGATCAATCGGATCATTTAAATTCGAAAATTGTTGTTGCCATTGTGTCGCAATGATTCCAGCTAAATGTCCACCTGCGGAGAAACCCAGTACACCAATTTTGTCTGGATCAATGTTGAATTGATGTGCATGATAACGAATTATACGCAGGGCTCTTTGGCCATCTTGAAAGGGTGCAAGCAGATTATTGCCATCCTGATTTGGTAAGCGGTAAATTAATTCAAATACGGTAAATCCCTGTTCTTGTAAAAACTGCGCAGTTGGCGTGCTTTCTTTGGCCAATTCCTCTCTGGCATAACCACCACCACTGATGACTAAAACAGCGATGTGATTGCTCTGTTTGGGGGGATATACCCGCAATTGAGGGGAAGTGATATGGCGAATAGCGCCGTGCTTAATTAGCGTATATTGTTCACTGGATGGTGCTAGTGTTGCGCTATTGGGCCACAATGGAAGACTTAGTGTTGCTGCATCTACATTTTGGCTAAGCCATAGGAAAATGAAGGAATTAAACAAGAAATGATTTATTTTCATTCATAAAATCAAAGATTGTAGATGCTGATATTTTATTCTATTTTTAACATAACAAAATGATCAGCATATTTAAATATGTATGTTTTTGTGGATGAGGCAAACAACAACTACAATTTATAGATAAAAGCTTAGCCGTTTTAGTATGCTCAAAATTTTATTGCTTAGCTCGCGTGAAAATCACATATACTTTAGCTTGATGATTATTCTTTGAGTATCAATGGACATTGCATTTACTAAAATTTTAACCACGATTTTATTATTTCTTGTCACAGCTGTTGCAGAAATTTTAGGTTGTTATTTTCCTTATTTAATCCTGAATCAAAATAAAAGCCATTGGTTATGGATACCTACCGTTTTAAGTTTGGCTGTATTTGTCTGGCTATTGACCTTGCATCCTGCTGCTTCAGGGCGTATTTATGCTGCATATGGCGGTATCTATATCTTTAGTGCACTGATGTGGCTGAAATTTGTCGATCAAGTCAGCCTAACTCGCTGGGATTTGTTTGGTGGATGTATTGTAATCATTGGGGCTTTGGTGATTATTCTGCAACCGCAAGGTTTGATTCGTTAAGTCTCCAACAGCATTATCCTGAAGTATCTTGTGTTGTTTCAAGCTGGCTGATCTTACATACTTTGGGAATTGCTTTACGGTATGCAGCATAATCCTGTTTATATTGTTTAAACCATTTCTGATATTCAGGATTTAGCCTTAAATTGGCAAGATTGGGCTCATTTTCAAATGAGGATGGTTCTGTATTGTTCTCATCAGAAAATTCTAATTGTTTTAAGTAGGACAATGCTCGATCCGTTTGACCAAGCAGCGCATAGAATTCAGCGAGGAACTCTTTTTCCCGTTGAGTTTGCTTACGATTCTTATTCACTACAGCTTCAATTTTAGCCTGATTATCACGCAACCATTTTTCAGCAAGTTTCGGGTCTTCACGATTGAGATATTTAAAATATTGTTGAGCTAAAATAATAAAATTTCCTGCATCGAACGCTTGATTGGGATCAGATAAATAGTGAAATAAAGGCTTTTTAAGTATATTGATGAGGCGTTTTTGCTCATTCTGATCACGATGATATTTCTGTAACAGCATCAGCTTGTCACTGAGTACAGCATAATAATTTTTCTCATACTCCTCATTGTCTGGTTGCAACTTCATTAAGGTCTCAAATAGTTGTTCAGCCTTTAGCAAATAGTTTAGACGTGGCGTTGGGTCTATGTTTTTCCGATAATACACCGACATTTGCGCGTAGAATAACCCTAAATTATTGATTGCGATTGTATCTTTAGGATCATGCTTTTTTAACGCAAAATACGCTTGTTCAGTAAGTTCTTGAAAAGGCTGAGAGAGCGTGGTGCAGTGTTGTTCAAGCAAATATTCAGCATATCCAGAAGCCAGAATCGCATAGTTGTGTAAATAGACAGAATCGTTATATTCAATGTCTTTGGCTTTTAATAGTTTTTGCACATTGGGTTGGGCTTTTTGGATTTGAGCCTTAATTTGTGGTTCAAGTTTGGCAAGATTTTTGGTTGCTAATACTTGATCAGTTAAATCTTCTATGGCTTGAATCTCATCATCGTTGATATCTGCATAGCTAATTGAAGCGTTGAGTGATAATAAAAAAATAACAATTTTAATTTTCATTGTTGATTCTGCGTTTATCTATTCTTTGAAATAATTGTATACAAGGCAAGGAGAAACATCAAAAGTTGTTCTATTGGAATTAAAAAAGCATCCAGTAAACTGAATGCTTTTTCTTTCTTAGCGGTCATCCATGACTATTGAATAGGTGGATGCTGTAATTGGTTTAACTCTTTTTTACTGAAACCTCTAGAGATAAGTACCTTTTTAATCCCAGTAATCACATCCTGATCTGTCGCTTTCATCAACGCTGATAAAAGTTGATCATTGGATTTACAAGAGCAATCATTTTCAACACATGCAATTTGATTTTTATGTTCATTTTGCAATGTATCTTCAGCCGTAAACAGCTTTTGCCAAAAACTCATAGAGCCTTCATACACAACCTAACATAGTTCGAAATATAGCCGTTTTTTAATAAAATACAAGATCTGAGCGAAATAGATGGTCGAGTTATAGGCTGATTTTTTCGATGATTTGATATGTTTTAAACGGTTTGTTAAAGGGCCATGTTTTAAATGATTTATAACTTAATGATATATCAATAAATAATTTAAAGAAATAGCTGCCATGCTAATTTACATAGCAGTCTAATCTTGTAATAAATTGTTTAAATTTTTTCGAGAAGAACCCCAGATTCTACATGATGGGTGTAGGGGAATTGATCAAACATCGCAAATTTCACAATTTTATGAGTTTTAAGCAAGATTTTTAAATTGTCGTGTAATGTATCTGGATTGCATGAAATATAAAGAATACGTTGAAAACCTTGCAATAGCATTAACGTATCGTCATCAATCCCTGCACGTGGTGGATCAACAAAAACTGTATCAAACTCATAGCCCTGAATGTCTATTTCTGCTTCTTGTAAACGACGGAATTCACGTTCTCCGTTATAGGCCTGAGTAAATTCTTCTGCTGAAAGGCGTGCAACTTGAATATTGTCGATCTGATTCTGTTGAATATTCCACTGTGCCGCATAGACCGAAGATTTCGCTAATTCAGTTGCCAAAACACGGTTAAAACTCAAGGATAAGGGAAGGGTAAAGTTACCATTACCACAGTACAATTCGAGTAGGTCTTTATTTTCGCCCTCTACTGACTGACAAGCCCATTGCAACATTTTTTGGCAAACTTGTGCATTGGGTTGAGTAAAGCTACTTTCAATTTGCTTATATTGAAATTTACGCTCAAAGACTTGTAATTCTTCAACAACAAATTCATCGGTTAAGACAACTTTTTGTCCGCGACTGCGACCAATGATTTTAACATTCAGCTTATCAGCCAATTGTTTTGCTAAAACTTCCCATTCTTCACTCAGTGGCGCACGGTAAATCAATGAAACCAGCATTTCGCCCTTGAGCGTTGCTAGAAAATGCACTTCAAAAAGCCGTTTTGATAAGACTGAATTGGCTTTTAGCTCAGCCAATAAAACTGGCATGAGCTGATTTATACTTTGATCTGCAATCGGAAATTCATCGATACGAGCAACGGTTTTCTGTTGATTTTCATCTCGTTCAAACATGGCATAGAACATATCATCGTCAGTATGCCAAATTCTGAATTCTGCACGCATACGGAAGTTTTGTTCAGGTGAAGCAAATATTTCTAATGAAGGTGGATTAAATTCTGCGAATTGAGTTTGGATACGTTCAATTTTGGCATCAAGCTGTTGTTGATAAGATGAAGTCATATAAATCAGAAAAACGTTGGAATTAAGCAGTAGCGATGGTATCAAAAATAGCACCAGATGGACACCAGATTGCAGTCCATCTTTGTCAATTTATTTAGATCGGCTTGTCTATTGAAATAATCCTAGGATTAGTGATGATGAAGATAAGTTACTCAACACTTACTTAAGTGCTTAACCAAATAGTCAATAAAGACTCTTACCGCAGGAAGTAAGCCTCGGCGAGATGGGTAAACAGCGTGAAAGATCCCATGAGGTGCTTTCCATTCGGGTAAGACACGAACCAATTCACCTGTGGCGACAAAATCATTGGCAATAGTATCTGGAAGTAAGGCAATACCGCAATTTTGACTGGCTAATTTAGCCAGCATCATTAAATCTGAACCCATAACTATCGGGTTAACTTTAATTTTTTTCTGTTGGTTTTCACTATCATGTAATACCATTTGTTGATCTAAATGCTCATCAACCATACTTAAAATTCGGTGTTCAGATAAATCTTCTGGTTTTTTGAGCATACCAAATTCATTTAAATAGGCTTGGCTTGCAAGAAGGTGCTGTTCAATATGCCCAAACTTTCTCAGCACTAGGCTCGGGTCATCATCCAGATTTGCGCGCACGCGCAAGGCAACATCAAAACCTTCATTGATGATATCTACACGACGATTACTGACCAAAAGTTGTATTCTAATTTCAGGGTAAGTTTTTAAAAAGTCAGGAAGGATTTTGGACAATTCACTTTGCGCAACCGTCACAGGTACACTGACTTTAATCACACCACGTGGTTGTTCACTGAGATGATCGACCAGATCATGCGCTGATTGTGCTGCATTCATCATCACTTGGGCATGGCGGTAAATATTCATACCAATGTCTGTAACTGCGAAATGGCGAGAACTCCGTTGAATTAAACGAACCCCTAATTTTTCTTCTAAATTATATACGCGGCGACTGAGCTTGGATTTAGGAATATCCGTTGCACGTTCAGCCGCACTAAATCCCCCATGCTCTACAACCAAACCAAAGCAGTAAAAGTCATCCAAATCAGTGAGCATAAATACATTCCATAATTGCAACAATGACGCACTATTAAACTTAATTGTTGCATCAAGTCAACTTGTTAATTGTGAAAATTTTCTAAGATTAGGCATTGCCTGTCATGAGAATATTTTGAACTTGCTTATATTCTTCTAATCTTAAAAGGTCTTTAGTGGTCGGGTGCGGAATACGGGTGATATCCATGTTATCAGCAACATCTGCCAGTTTTACCACACGTGCAATTGGATTTTTTACTGCACGGTAGGCGGCTTCGATTCTAGATTCACCTTCTTTTTTGGTTAAGGCAACAACGGCATCGACAATTTCTTGACTAAAGCCAAGTGAGATTAAATCGACCACAGTGGTGTCGGTATCTTCTAAGATGTCGTGTAATACAGCAACAATCTGTTGATTGGGTGTTTTAACTTTGAACATCAACCTCAGAGGGTGAAAAATATAAGGCTGTTGCGCTTTATCTTTTTGGCCTGCGTGTTTACGAGCTGCTAAAGCAATCGCTTTTTCAATCGTTGACATAATATCCTTAGCTTTGTTTCGTGTATTTATAAAATATGAAAAGCAGTTTTAGATTTATCTAAAACGAGTGTTTAATTTCCCTAACTCGTTTAAAATACAATTTTATTCTGTTCCAAAGCGTATGCCATTTCAACTGATCACTTTAGAAAATTCTCAAGAAAATGTTACATGCCCACATTGCCAACATGCGGTCATTGATTGGAATGAAGAACAATATCTACAACCGTGTATACATACCTTGTTTATTGCGATGGATTTGGGCTTTGAATATATTTCAGATGAATTTGAAGCGACCATGCATCGTAGCGTCGATGAAATCCATGCTCATGATGATCAGGGACTGAATATTTTCAATGAATTATCTGAGAGTAATTATCCTGATTACCTGATTTATAAAACAAGCTTAGGTGTTGTAGGGGATCAAGATTTTTATCGTTATATTGGGTTTAGCGCTTAAATTTTAAGATCTGTAGTCATTCATTTGTTTCTTTTAGCCTACTCTTATTAAAAATGCTGAATAGGTATTAAAAATAGCGGAGTAGGCTTGTATTTTCTGTTGTAGGCGCTGTTCTTTTTATCTCCTACAAGCTGAGTTTTTTCATCACAATATAGAAGCTAAACTGCATTCTATAAATCTTGAATAAGCTATTATTTAAATTGAAATCACATTATTTTAAAAAAGTACTTTGTGACTGTTCAACTTCTGTCAATAACCATTCAACAAATTTAGCAATGAGGGGTGTTTGCTGTTGTTCTGCATAGACAAAATAATAGGCACGTGAACCTTTTAGCTTAATTTCTGAGGCAATAATTAAATCACCTGAGCGCAGTTCTTTTTCCAGTAGTTTTTGTGGAATAAGCGCAACCCCCATATGATGTATGGCTGCCACCGCAAGCATCGAAAATAATTCATGCCGTTGTCCTTCTAATGCAAAAGGATGCTCATAACCAGAAACTTCAAACCACTCTTTCCAAATATAGGGGCGTGTGGTTTGTTGGAGTAAGGGCAGCGTGGCAATCTCTTCTGCCGTTAAGCTTCGATGTAAATCTCCAGAAGGTCCTCTTAGCTCTGGAAAATGCTTAAAAATTAACTCAGCAGAACACACAGGAACAACATCTTCATTCATTAAATAGTGGACTTTTGCACCTGGCCAATTTTCAATTTGTGCAGGTGTACCTGTATATATTGCTGCATCAAAAATATGCTCACTGAATAAAAAGGGTTTGGTACTGGTCTCTAAATGAATGGTAATTTCAGGGTATATTTCGTTGAACTTATACAATCGGGGTAAGAGCCAGCGTGTTGCAAATGTCGGTACAACCCCCAATTTTAGAGTACCGCCTAAACCTTTATGGCTCATTAAATCGAGTGTGCTTTGCTCAATACCCAATAAATGAGCTTTGATGTTTTTATAATAATGTTCACCCGCTTGTGTTAATTCAACGCCATGTCGTGTTCTGTTAAATAGATTGAGTCCTAAAAAATCTTCGAGTTGTTGTACTTGGCGAGAGATGGCACTTTGAGTAAGATGCAGCTCTTGAGCTGCAAAGGTATAGCTTAGATGCTTGGCAGCCGCTTCAAAACATATCAGTGATTGTAATGAGGGAATCATTCTACGCATATTCATTCCTTGAATATCAAAGTTTAATTAAGACTAAATTTAATCTATTCATATCTAGCAAAAAGAGCTTAAAGCAAAGCAGATGTTTGCAATGAAACTTTCATCAAACCACTTGGTTTTACCTCAAATAAAAAATTATAAGAGGACGTAAAGATGATAAAAATCTGTTAAAAAGCCTCGTTTAACACCAACATAATTGAACAGTAGTCATTGAGCGAGCCATGTTATAAAAACACAAGATATGCGTAAATGGAATATCTGAGTGAGAATTAATCGTTTGAAAGTATGAATTTTCACACCTAACATCAGTACTAAGACAACAAGATATGTTCAGCAAAGGATGCTATGAATCAAATGGTTAATTCTACAAAAACGGCACGCGTTCAATTTAACTGGCAAGACCCATTTTTATTGGAACAGCAACTCAGTTCTGAAGAACGCATGATTCGTGATGCTGCTTATGCCTATTCACAAGACAAACTGATGCCAAGAGTTTTGGAACAATTCCGCCATGAAAAAACAGATGCTTCTATTTTTCGTGAAATGGGTGAGTTGGGTTTGCTGGGACCGACAATCCCAGAAGAATACGGTGGTGCAGGTCTAAACTATGTCAGTTACGGTCTTATTGCCCGTGAAATTGAACGCGTAGATTCGGGTTATCGTTCAATGGCAAGTGTACAAAGCTCATTGGTGATGGTGCCTATCAATGAATTTGGTTCTGAAGAGCAAAAACAAAAGTACTTACCTAAATTAGCTACTGGCGAGTTTATTGGATGTTTTGGTCTAACAGAACCTGATCATGGTTCAGATCCAGGCAGTATGATCACCCGTGCCAAAAAGGTCGAAGGTGGTTATCGTTTGACTGGCGCAAAAATGTGGATTACCAATAGTCCAATCGCTGATGTATTTGTGGTCTGGGCCAAGGAGGTTTCTGCTGAAGGCAATGTCGGTGAAATTCGTGGTTTTATCCTAGAAAAAGGTTGGGAAGGACTTTCTGCGCCTGCGATTCATGGCAAAGTCGGTTTGCGTGCATCGATTACCGGTGAAATTGTGATGGACAATGTTTTTGTTCCTGAAGAAAATGCATTTCCCGAAATTCGTGGTTTGCGTGGACCATTTACTTGTTTAAATAGTGCACGTTACGGTATTGCATGGGGTGCGATGGGGGCGGCAGAGTTTTGCTGGCACACCGCACACCAATATACGATGGATCGTAAACAATTTGGACGCCCACTGGCTGCGAATCAATTAGTGCAAAAGAAACTTGCAGATATGCAAACTGAAATTGCTTTAGGGCTGCAGATCGCATTACGTTTTGGTCGTATGAAAGATGAAGGTATTGCTTCTGTTGAAGGCACTTCACTGATTAAACGCAACAATTGTGGTAAAGCTTTAGATATTGCGCGTGTTGCTCGTGACATGATGGGTGGCAATGGCATCAGTGATGAATTTGGTGTCGCTCGCCATCTGGTCAATCTGGAAGTGGTCAACACCTATGAAGGTACCCATGATGTACATGCCTTAATTCTCGGGCGTGCACAAACTGGTATTGCTGCCTTTAGTAACTAAAATCAACTGTTTTAAAACAGGGATGCTTAAATCTAGCTAGCATCCCTTGTAGGATTTTTTGCCTTAAATTTTATAAAAACTAAGGTAAAAATAAATCAATGATAAAAGGATTCATCGTGAAAAATATCTGATTATTCTTTTAACTCTCATACTTAACTCTAGATTGATGCGATAAAAATAACAAAGAAATAAGTAGGGAGAAAGATAAAAAGTGACCGATGACTCATTTGGGAAAATGAGGTAGAGGAAAAATGAACAATGATGTTCGATCAGTTACAACTTCAACAAAATTATCCATGCCATCCAATATTGGAACCTTTGAAAAAATAGGCCCAAATACTTGGAAATGGGCACTTTTATTCGCCTATTTCGCTATGGTCGTCGATGGCGTAGATATCATGTTGTTGTCCTATAGCTTAACCAGTTTAAAAGGTGAGTTTGCATTATCTACTTTTCAGGCTGGCGCCTTAGGCAGTGCCTCTCTGGCAGGTATGGGGATTGGTGGGATTCTAGGTGGATGGGCATGTGATAAGTTTGGCCGAGTACGTACCATTGCCAATTCTGTATCGTTTTTCTCAGTTGCAACATGTTTGTTAGGCTTTACCCAAAGTTTTGAACAATTTATGGCATTACGATTTATTGGTGCACTAGGGATTGGGGCGCTTTATATGGCATGCAATACCCTTATGGCTGAATATGTTCCTACAACCTATCGGACTACGGTATTGGGTACATTACAAACCGGGCAAACCGTTGGATATATTGTTGCTACATTATTAGCTGGTGCGATTATTCCTGATCATGGTTGGAGAGTCTTGTTTTTTATCACGGTTATTCCAGCATTTATCAATATTTTCTTGCAACGCTTTGTACCTGAACCAAAGTCTTGGCAGCTCAACAAAATCAATCAGCTTCAAGGCAAGAAACCAGTTGAAGCCACAGTTCCCGAGAAAGCGAAAAGTGGCAGTATTTATAAACAAATTTTTGCCAACTTTAAGCACCGTAAAATGTTTTTATTGTGGATGACTACGGCCTTCTTCTTACAATTTGGTTACTACGGAATCAACAATTGGATGCCAAGTTATCTAGAAACAGAAGTGCATATGAACTTTAAAAACATGACCAGTTATATGGTAGGTTCATATACAGCGATGATTTTAGGCAAGATCTTAGCGGGATATTTGGCAGATAAATTTAATCGTCGTGCAGTATTTGTGTTCGGTACCATAGCCAGCGCTGTCTTCTTACCTGTGATTATTATCTTTAATACACCAGACAATATTTTGTACTTATTGATCACTTTTGGTTTCTTATATGGCATCCCTTATGGTGTAAATGCGACCTATATGGCGGAATCATTTTCTACCGATGTCCGAGGTACAGCAATTGGTGGTGCATATAACATTGGGCGAGTAGGCGCTGCAATTGCCCCAGCAACCATTGGTTTCCTTGCTTCGGGAGGTACATTTATGACGGCATTTATCGTGATGGGCGCAGCTTATTTTGTTGCAGGAGTATTACCTGGCTTATTTATCAAAGATCGTCAATATGATCCCCAACAACAATAGTCAACGCTTGTTTAGACAGATTCAGTAAATCGTAAAATTGAGGAGTATTCGCTTACTCCTTACATAGAGGTAAACATATGGGTGCATTACAAGGAATTCGAGTTTTAGATCTGAGTCGAGTACTGGCAGGTCCGTGGTGTGGACAAGTTCTTGCAGATCTAGGCGCCGAAGTGATTAAGATTGAACGCCCTAAAGTTGGTGATGATACCCGTATGTGGGGCCCGCCGTGGATGCTTGATCAACAGGGTAGAGCGACGCGAGAATCTGGATATTACCAATCTGCGAATCGCAATAAATCCTCAGTGGCAATTGATATGGCAACGCAGGATGGGCAGCGATTATTACATCACATGGTGAAAACCGCAGATATTGTGATTGAAAACTTTAAAGCAGGTTCATTGAAAAAATATGGATTGGATTATGAAACCCTCAAGCATATTAATCCAAAATTGATCTATTGTTCTATCACTGGTTTTGGTCAAGATGGGCCGCGTGCAGAAGAACCGGGTTATGACTTTATTATTCAAGGTATGTCTGGCTTGATGAGTATTACTGGTGAAAAAGAAGGTGAGTTAGGGGCAAGTTCACAAAAAGTTGGTGTGGCAGTGGTTGATATTCAGACTGGGCTATATGCAACAATTGCGATTCAGGCCGCACTGATTTCTCGTCAGCAAACAGGTGTTGGACAATATATTGATATGTCTTTGTTAGATGTACAGGTTGCTGGACTCGCCAACCAAGGTATGAACTATTTAAGTTCAGGTATCGCACCTCAACGAATGGGTAATCATCATCCCAATATTGTGCCTTATCAGACTTTTAAAGCGCAAGATAAGGAATTTATTCTGGCCTGTGGCAATGATAAACAATTTAAAGATTTATGTATTGCCATTGGAAAACCTGAATTGTTAGATCAATCAAACTATCTTCGTAATCAAGATCGGGTGAAATATCGTCAAGAATTGGTTGCTTTGTTGTCTGAATATTTTTTATCAAATACCGCGAAGCATTGGGTCGATGCAATTCATGCGGTGAAAGTACCTGTTGGCGTGATTAATTCAGTTGCAGATGCTTTAGATGAACCCCAAATTCAATATCGTAAAATGGTGGTCAATATTCCGCATACAGATAATCCTGATTTTAATGTGATTGGTTCACCGATTAAAATGACAGGAACACCTGTTGAATATCGTAATGCGCCACCACGCTTAGGAGAACATACCAAAGCGATTTTAGAAGAATTTTGTTCAGATGAAGAATTGTTACAGTTAAAGCAACAAGGGGTTATTGAGGGTATTGGCTTATAGTTGGCTGATCTTAAAAAATATTGAAATCAACGCATAGGATCAATCAAAGTTATGACTTAATTACGATACTTCAATGCCGCATTAATCATCCAAACCCTCCTTTCAAAAAAAGGGGGGTGAGTCATTGAAAATAACAATATGAAAGAATTACGCTGTAGTGGGAATAATCCGTTGTTGCATCAACACCTGTTGGGCAATATAAGGTTTCTCATCATCTTTGGGTTGAACTGCATGCCATTGATCATTGGGATCGAGTTCCCAAGCACGAATATTGTCCTTTAAATAACTGAGTAGCCCATATTCAATAATCTGTTTTTTAAGCTTTTTATCTTCAATCGGAAAGCAAGTTTCGACCCGAGAAAATAAGTTTCGACCCATCCAGTCAGCACTTGCGCAGTATAAGTCCTCATTGGCATCATTATAAAAATAATAAACACGAGTATGTTCTAGGAAGCGCCCGACAATTGAACGAACTTTAATATTTTCAGAAAGTCCTTCAATTTGTGGTCTTAAACAACAGATTGAACGGATAATCAGCTCTATTTTAACCCCAGCTTGAGATGCTTTATACAAAGCTGTAATCAGCTTAGGTTCAGTCAATGCATTGACTTTAATGATGATACGGGCTTTTTTCCCCGCTTTTGCATGTGCTGTTTCTTGCTCGATCAAATGTAACAGTTGAGAGTGTAAGGTGAAAGGAGCGTGGAAGAGTTTTTTTAACTTTAACAATTTACCCATACCCGTCAGTTCTTGGAAGATTTTATGTACATCTTCACAAATTTCATCATTTGTGGTGAGTAAACCATAGTCGGTATACATCCGTGCATTTCCAGCATGGTAGTTGCCTGTGCCAAGGTGTACATAACGTTTAAGTTTGTCGACTTCACGTCGCACAACTAAAATCATTTTGGCATGGGTTTTATAACCGACAATACCATACACCACAACTGCGCCAGCTTCTTGTAGAAGATTTGCGACGATAATATTGGACTCTTCATCAAAGCGCGCACGTAATTCGATAATCGCTGTAACTTCTTTCCCATTGCGAGCAGCTTCTGCCAGCACTTGTACAATTTCTGAGTCTGGGCCACTACGATATAAGGTTTGTTTAATTGCTAAAACATTGGGGTCTTTTGCCGCTTCTTTGAGTAGATTGATAACGGGCTGGAAAGAATCAAATGGATGATGTAATAGCAAATCTTGCTTGCTTAATATTTCAAATATTTTATTTGAATTTCTTAAGGCTTTGGGAATAACGGCTTGATAAGGCTTAAACCTTAATTCTGGAATATCAAAATCAGTAATCAGACGTGTTAAATTGACAGGACCATTCACTTGATAAAGATGCTGTGGATCTAAATCAAATTGTTCTAATAAATAATTATTAATTGAATTTGGGCAATTATCTGCGATTTCTAAACGAACTGCACGACCAAAACGACGTGAAGATAATTCATCTTTCAATGCAACTGCCAAATCATCGACATCTTCTGCTAAAGTTAAGTCAGCATTACGGGTAACACGGAATTGATAGCATCCTGTTGCTGTCATGCCG
Organism: Acinetobacter sp. RIT698; assembly: GCF_009668065.1. Taxonomy (NCBI): domain Bacteria; kingdom Pseudomonadati; phylum Pseudomonadota; class Gammaproteobacteria; order Moraxellales; family Moraxellaceae; genus Acinetobacter; species Acinetobacter sp. RIT698. The sequence continues at coordinate 61,894 of NZ_WJYH01000011.1, read as the reverse complement.
GGGAATAAATCACTGATATGCTGTTGGATAATGGCTGACAATAAAATGTAATGTTCTGCGCCGTCTGTAAGCTCGTTCGGTAAGCATACAACACGCGGTAAGGAACGAGGTGCGGGTACAATGGCCAATTCAATCTGACGACCAAAAGCATCTTTTCCTTCTAAGGTGACAATAAAGTTTAAACTTTTATTGACCAAGCGTGGGAAAGGGTGAGCAGGATCTAAGCTAATTGGTGTTACAACAGGTTGTACTTGTTTAAAAAAGTAATTTTTAATCCATTCCGCGTGTTTTTCTAAAATGTCATTATATTGGATAAATTTGACGCCATAGTTTTCTAACTCAGGCAATAATACATGGTTTAAGGTGTCGTATTGCTCTTGAATCGCAAGATGTGCGTTATGTGAAATTTGCTCAAGAATGACTTCGTTTGGAATACCATCTGGCGCTGTGGTAATGGTTTTGAAGTCCAGTTGTTTCATTAATCCAGCGACACGAATTTCAAAAAACTCATCTAAATTACGTGAAAAAATAATGAGAAAATTCAATCGTTCAAGCAGAGGATGAGTTTCATCTTTTGCTTGGGCTAACACACGTTTATGAAATTCCAGTAAGGAAATTTCACGATTAATATAGCTGCTAGAGCTATGTTGAAATTCAGGCGTAGTTAAACTTTTTGAAGCGGGCATGATCTGCGTCATTTGAAACTGTCTTAACGACCTTGAAGGGCATAGTAAGTATTCTACATGACAAAATTGTTACAGATAGCTAAAATGTTAAAAATTGTCTTAATCTTAAACGATTAAAAAATATTAATTTTTTTAATCGTCTGATCAGCTAGAAAAATAAAATCTGTTTAGACAAAATGCGAATTGATACAATGCACCAAGACAATATTATTACAAATTAAAATTTGCATTGCTCATTTTTGAGTTTTAGCTCATATGCTTTCTGTTCAGACATCAGTTTTATTTTTACATAATAAGGATTTTGACGTTGGAATTCATTTTCAAAAAGTAAATGACAATTTTCAAGCATACCTTCCATTAAAAGTTGCTGAGTTTTTTCTTTACCCATGCTATTTGAAAACTGATTAAAATCTTTAGATGTAATTAAACCTTGCAAATCAACATGATCATGATACATATGAATTTTCTCAATCACTGTGTTTTGGTCGACTTGTACAGGCAGCACGCGAGAGTCTTCTTCACTTAACGCAGTTAAAACATCATCTAAATTTTGTTGATCTATAATTTTATAATCCTGTCCAATCAAATTCTTTTGAATCAAATAATCATCTAATTCAGTTGCATAACTACTTTGAGAAATGAGCATGTACATTGACATTGCGAATAAAGGAATTATTTTAAATTTCATTTGAATTATGCACATATTAAAAATATGGATTTTATTATACTGAAACAAAAAATAAGCACCAGTGTTGGTGCTTATTTATCTTAAAACAAAACAAATTAGTCTTTGTTTAAATTTTCATTGATTAAAAATTCAACCAAGGCTTTTTGTGCATGTAGGCGGTTTTCTGCTTCATCCCAAACCACAGCGTTTTTGTGATCTAGCATATTTTCAGAAACTTCTTCACCGCGATGTGCTGGTAGACAATGCATAAATAGACAATCTGGATGTGCTAAATCCATTAATTTTTCATTCACTTGATACGCAGCAAACGCTTTTTCACGAATTTTTTGTTCTTCTTCTTGGCCCATACTTGCCCAAACATCCGTCACGATCAGATCTGCATTGACCGCTGCATCTTCTGCTGATTCAAAAAGTTCTACGCAATGAGCAAATTCTGAAAGAAATTCAGGTTTTGGTTCATAACCTTTCGGTGACGCGATTTTTAACTTAAAGCCCCACATATGCGCAGCTTCAATATACGAATTACACATATTGTTGCCATCGCCAATCCAAGCCACAGTTTTGCCATTGATCGAACCACGATGTTCAACAAATGTTTGTACATCCGCAAGTAGCTGGCAAGGGTGGTGGTCGTCAGTTAATGCATTGATAACCGGGACTGTTGAATATTCAGCAAAACGTTCAACAATATCATGACCAAATGTACGAATCATCACGATATCAAGCATGCTCGATATCACACGTGCAGAATCTTCAATTGGCTCACCACGACCCAATTGAGTGTCGCGTGATGAAAGGAAAATTGCGCTGCCTCCAAATTGGCTCATACCAGCTTCGAAAGATACACGAGTACGGGTACTCGACTTTTCAAAAATCATCCCCATGACTTTTCCAACAAAGGGTTGAAATACTTCGTTGTTGTGTTGTTTTCGCTTTAACTCTTGAGCACGTTCAATGATACGGTTAAGTTCAGCAGTGGATAAATCACGTAAAGTAAGAAAATGTCGTAGAGCCATGGTTACTCCACAATAATTGTTTAGTCAAAACCAATAGGGAAATTGACCAACAATTCATTGTTGGTGGTTGATGAAAGTAAAAAGGAGAATCAGCTAATATACTATATGAATATGAAAACGCAAAAAAATTAGACCTTTTGATGGCCCTCTAAGAAGCGATCTACACAATAACTTACGCAATTGAATATTTCTTGATCAGATTCTTTGATTTCAATCCCCATTAAAATTCGCCATTCCAAATTTCTAAGAATTCCAAAATAAAATTGTGCTGAAAATAAAGGATTTGCACAGGTTAATATTTGATTTTCTACACAACGTTCCAAGGCACATGCAATAGAGTGTTGTACTTGCTTTGGTCCTTTTTCATGAATATAGACGGCCAATTGTGGGTCTTTTTGTGAACGTTCTAAGACCAAACGTATAAAAGCAATATTTTCAGGAATGATCATATGCTTATAAAAGTTAATCAAGGTATTGATCAAATATGCTCTGAGCTCATTCAACGCGGGGTTAAATGGAATGCAGATATCTTTAAAGAATAAATCACGACGATAGTCACAGATCGCTGTAAATAGACCTTCTTTACTACCAAAATATTTGTAAATCGAGGCTTTTGATCCGCCTGCATGATTCACGATGTCATCTAAAGATACCGCATCATAACCGTGCTCTAAAAAAAGATCGTTTGCACTAATCAGTAATGCCAAGCGACGCTCATGCCCACGTTTAGTTTGTGGAAAATCACATCCTGTAGCTTCAACTTGTGCTAAATCTTCGTTCATAAATTACTGAGGAAAAATGGGTTGTCACTATTATATCAAAGATGTCAATAAATTTCTTAGCAAACGTGCTATTGGAAAAAATGATTAAAAAAAGTGCACAAAAATGAAAAAATGAATCAAAATTCATTTTTCTTTGACTAAAGTTTTAGAGTAATATATCTAAATGGTCATATGCGAAATATAAATTATGGCTATACTCAAAACTCAATAAACAAGTGACCACTGTGGAAGGGAATATGACACAACAGACGTCTGCAGGCTTAAGATTTAGACAAGCTCTAGAAGTGGAAAAACCATTACAAATCATTGGTACAGTCAACGCTTATGCAGCGATGATGGCGAAACAGGTGGGTTATAAAGCCATCTATCTTTCAGGTGCTGGTGTGGCAAACTATTCTTATGGTTTACCTGATTTAGGGATGACCAGCTTAGACAACGTATTGGAAGATGTTCGTCGTATTACAGAACGTGTAGATACACCATTACTTGTTGATATCGATACAGGTTGGGGTGGTGCATTTAATATTGCACGGACAATTAAACAAATGATTAGTGCCGGTGCGGCAGCTGTCCATATTGAGGATCAAGTTGCACAAAAGCGTTGTGGTCATCGTCCAAATAAAGAAATTGTTTCTCAACAAGAAATGGTTGATCGCATTAAAGCAGCAGTTGATGCAAAAACAGATTCAAACTTTGTTGTGATGGCACGTACAGATGCATTGCAAAAAGAAGGTTTGCAAGCCGTGATTGATCGTGCCTGTGCATGTGTCGAAGCTGGCGCAGATGCAATCTTTGCTGAAGCAATGACGGACATTACCATGTATAAAACAGTCTGTGATGCAGTAGGTGTTCCTGTTCTTGCAAATATTACAGAGTTTGGTGATACACCTTATTACACCACCCAAGAGTTAGCTGAACAGGGCATCAGCATGGTGCTATATCCATTGTCTGCAACACGTGCAATGCAAAAAGCAGCTCTCGAAGTTTTCCGTTCAATTCGTGAAAATGGTACACAAGTTAATGTACTGGATAGCATGCAACAACGAAAAGAACTTTACGAATTCCTTGATTATCACACTTTCGAAAACACTCTAGATAAACTGTTCACCCAGGAGAAATAATAAAATGGCTGAAGGAAAAGTACTTACAGGCGCAGGATTGCGCGGTCAAGTTGCAGGTAAAACAGCACTTTCTACAGTTGGTAAGAGTGGCGCAGGCTTAACTTATCGTGGTTATGATGTGCAAGACCTTGCGGAAAATTGCCAATTTGAAGAAGTTGCATATCTTATTTTCTTTGGTGAATTGCCTACTGCAGAACAATTGGCGACATATAAAGCCAAATTAAAATCACTTCGCCAGTTACCACAAGCTTTAAAAGAAGTTTTGGAACGTATTCCTGCTGATTCACATCCAATGGATGTGATGCGTACAGGGGTTTCAATGTTAGGTAATCTGGAAACTGAAAAATCATTTGATCAACAGCAAGATGTTGCAGACCGTATTCTTGCAACTTTGCCAGCGATCATTTGTTATTGGTACCGTTTTAGTCATGATGGTGTTCGTATTGAAGAAAATACCGATGACGATTCAATCGGTGCACAATTCTTGCATTTACTGCGTGGTGAAAAGCCAAATGAATTACATGAACAAGTGATGAATGTTTCATTAATTCTTTATGCTGAGCATGAGTTTAACGCGTCAACATTTACTGCACGTGTATGTGCTTCAACATTATCTGATATGCACTCGTGTATTACTGGTGCAATTGGTTCACTGCGTGGACCTTTGCATGGCGGCGCAAATGAAGCTGCGATGGAAATGATTGAAAACTGGACGTCACCAGAACAAGCTGAACGTGAAATGCTGGGTAAACTTGAACGTAAAGAAAAGATCATGGGCTTTGGTCATGCGATTTATAAAGACAATGATCCGCGTAATGGCATCATCAAAATTTGGGCTGAGCGTTTAGCAAAAGATGTTGGTGATACAGTGCTTTACCCAGTATCAGTACGTTGTGAAGAAGTGATGTGGCGTGAGAAGAAATTGTTCTGTAATGCAGATTTCTTCCATGCATCTGCATATCATTTCATGGATATTGCAACAAAACTATTCACACCAATTTTTGTGATGTCTCGTGTTACTGGTTGGGCAGCGCATGTAATGGAACAACGTGCTGATAATCGTATTATTCGTCCAAGCGCGGATTATACTGGTCCAGAACTCCGCAAAGTTGTACCAATCACTGAGCGCTCTGCGGCGTAATGAATTGATCAAGATTGATAAAAGCAGTAAAAATAAAGCCTCCTAAGAGGCTTTATTTATTTAGGAAGCTGACCCGTAGGAAATAAAACAACAGTTTCTTCACGGCTATATCCTTCATCAAAAGGTAAGCTGAGTGATTCAAAAGTAATCAGCGCCCCTTTGTTTTTTGGCAGTTCAAAAGCCTGTTTAAGTTTAATTTCTGGACTGTAACTGGTTAAATTCTGTTGAAGACTTTGATATTGCGGACTGGATATTGTAAATATCGAGCCATAAATTGTTTTAAAAGAGTCAGAGCTTTCAGTATCAGATGGTCTTTGTTCGAGTAGATTAACGTTAAAGTCTTGAAGCACGATCTTTTTAAGCGGTTTAAGCTGAGTCTTTATGCTTGAAAGTTTTTGCTGAAAGCTTTGTTGATCTGTAATACCTGTAAAATTTTCATCGTATTTGAGCAGATCATAGCGTTTTTCACTCAGTGAATAGCGATAAACTCTTGGAATGTCATAGCTTGCTGAATTTTCAAGAATTAAAACCGCTTTTTTATCTGAATCATAGCCGAGGACTTCAAGTGAAATATTGCTATAACTTTTTGCAAAAGCGAGAGCGCTAAAACTGAATAAGAGCGTCGATGTGATTATTTTTAACACGATTTATCCTCATTATTGTATTGGTAAGAGCAAAACAGTATCTTCAACATCATAGCCTGTTTCTTCTGGAATGCCGAAATATTTAACCACAATCAGCAGCTTATTCTGATTTGGCACGACATAGTTCTGAGTGATTTTTATTGTTTTAGCATACTGTATAGCTTGTTGTTTTTTGCTTTTTAAAGAAGCTGTTGTAACTTTGTATATGGTTTTATATTGAGGAATCTTTTGGGATTGATCATGCCAAGCAGGGACGTAATGAGTTTGACTTTGCACCACTTGAATTTTTGCTGTATTGGCATTTCCTATAAGTAACGGTGTTAAACGCTTTTTAATTTTGTTTAGATCTTTTTCAAACTGGATAGCATCTTGATCATAGTCAATTTGATGCGTTTTGGGATTAATATATAACGATTGTACTTCAATCAACTTGTCAGGTGTTTTACTGTTGAGCTGATAATAGTATAACTGTGGCAAGCGCCCACGCTCATCTTCATAGTGTCGTAACAGATAAAGTTTTTGTTGTTTTGCTTCATAACCCAATACTTCTATTGTTTGTCCACCACCGACAGTTGCATAACAATGTAATGACGTTGTAAGGATAGTGGTGGCGGTTATTTGTTTTAGAAATTTCATCCGCAAATATTCTTGATGTGTTTTAAGTTATCTTGCTTAAATATTGTTTAGATTAAAATGGCGTTTGAGTAAAAATAAGCTCCAATATAAATTTAAATAAAAGCAAAAGATTAGGCTTCTTTTAAATGCTAGCTATATAAAAGGAGATCATATTGATCTCCTTAATTAAATTTCGCTTATGAATAATTAAAAACGTTCAGCAGTTGCTAAATTCCACATTCTAAAATAGAAGTTTTCTTCATCTTTATTTTCACAACTGAGCAATTCGCCGTCTTTCATCCAAAAGTGCAATTGAGCATAGTTTTTGATTTCACGGTCATTGATTCGTTGTGCCAAATGATGCGCTTTAATCTCAGCAGGATGTTGTAAACCAGCTGCAGCAATCATTTCCGCAAGCGCTTTTAAGGTATTTTTTTGAAAACTAAATACACGATCTGCTTTAGATGGCACATCAAGTGCTTTTTGACGTTCTTTGTTCTGCGTTGCAACGCCAACAGGACATTGGTTGGTATGACAACTTTGTGCTTGGATACAACCCACCGCAAACATAAAGCCACGTGCAGAATTGACCCAGTCGGCACCCATAGCCATCGTACTGGCGATATCAAAGGCACTGATAATTTTACCACTTGCGCCAATCTTGATTTGAGAACGTAAACCTGCGCCAATTAAGGTATTGTTTACAAAAAGCAGGCCTTCACGTAAAGGTGTACCCATATGATCAATCAGTTCAATAGGGGCAGCACCTGTACCGCCCTCTGAACCATCAACCACGATAAAATCTGGAGTGATTTTGGTCAGTAGCATGGCTTTTACAATGCTCATAAATTGCCAAGGTTGTCCGATACACAATTTAAAACCAACCGGTTTGCCGTTGGATAGCTCACGTAATTGCTGAATAAAATGCATCATTTCAATAGGAGTGCTAAAAGCCGAATGTGTCGCTGGAGAAATACAATCCACGTCCATAGAAACACCGCGTATTTCGGCAATTTCTTTGGTGATTTTATCTTTGGGAAGAATACCGCCGTGCCCTGGTTTTGCCCCTTGGGATAGTTTGATTTCGATCATTTTAATTTGAGGCAAAGCTGCTTGTTGCTTAAATTTTTCAGGATCAAACTTACCATCTAAAGTACGGCAACCAAAATAGCCACTGGCTATTTCCCAAACAATATCACCACCGGGTTCAAGGTGATAAGGACTTAAGCTCCCTTCACCCGTGTCATGATAAAAGTTGCCTTTTTTTGCACCAGTATTTAAAGCAAGAATGGCATTTGCACTCAAACTACCAAAACTCATTGCTGAGATATTCATGATCGAAGCACTATAAGGTTGTGAGCACTGATCATTACCAATACTAATTCTAAATGTATTAAAATCAGCAGGTGTTTTGGGTGTCATCGAGTGGGTTAAAAAACGATAGTCATCTTGATAGACATCAATAATTGAACCAAAAGGCTTATCTGCATTTTCATTTTTAGCACGTTGGTAAACTAAGCTTCTTTGTGCACGTGAAAAAGGTAAGGCATCATCATCAGATTCAATGAAATATTGACGAATTTCAGGGCGGATATCTTCAAAGAAAAATCGAAAATGTCCCATTAAAGGATAATTTCTTAAAATAGAATGTTGTGTTTGGATGATATCGGCAAAGCCAATTGCGGCCAGTATGGATGAAATAATCCAAGCTAAATTCAGTACAGTATCTGAAAAAAAGTAATAAATATAATGACCTTCGTTAAAGAAAATAATCCAAGTCAAATATAAAGATACAAATATACAAAGGAACCAAACGGAATAACGGGAGAAAAAAGTATTGAGAAGTTGATGTCGAATTGCTTGAGCAGGACTTGCCATGAAGTAAATATCTCATTCTTTATATAGCGCTAAATTGCCCAAATTGATGAAAAAGCTCAAGTAATGATTTGTTAGACTTGAGAATGGTTCTAGATTAATAATTGAATGATTTATTTTCTAAACAATTTGAGTTAATTTAACTGAAATATTTATTCAATATGCGATGAAAACAAAAAGGAATCGAAAATGTTTGAAGAGTTTCTGACAAAATTGTTAAACCCAAGTATCAGTTTTTTAGCCATTTATGTTTCTGTAATCGTTGTTATTGCTTATATCGGGCTATTCTTCCAGTTTTTTAAAATTAAAAATCTAAAGCAGGAAAATGAGACATTAAAGCATCAGTTAAGTTCTCAAGCTCACTCAAATATCAGTTTGAGCAAGGATGAGGGAATTATTTCTTAAAATTATGCTGAAAATAAATTGATAGAAATAAAGCCTGAATTTTCAGGCTTTATTTGATAAGTTTTAATTATTTAGCTTTAAAATTTTGACAGTAATTATATGATCGACCTTACTTCTGATGTAGAACAGGAATTATTAACAGCAATGGACAACTATAAAGCCATTGCTGAAGTGCTTATTGATAAATTAATTACAGAAACAGACCAACCTGAAAAAGAAAAAATTAGCGCAGGACACTATTACGAAATACAAGATGCTGATTTTTTAAATGGACAAAAAACGCTATCGGAAGATTGGTCTTTTTTTGTGCATGGAGAACACTGTATGTTTGAGAATTTAATAACAGGACAAATTCTTGAAGTTTCGCTTGGAAACAAAGAAAGTATTGGCAATCTTGACCCATATTTCTTTTATAATTTTCTCAAGACAACAGTTGAATTCAATCACTTAACAAAATACTTCGTTAATCCCTTTAGTAGTACTTTAGACTTTTTTGAAAAACTTGAACGACAAAAAATATTGACAATAGATTTCGGAGTTTATCGAAAACTATGAGAAAAAATAGTCTGATAAAAGGACAATAAAGTCACAGCAAAGTCTTTATCTCTAGTGGGATGAAGTGTTTACTTTTCTAATACCTATGAAAATTTATACTTTAGCAGAACTGAAGTGACTTAAACTCAATGCTTCGGTTAAGTCCTCAAGCTCACTCAAATATCAGCTTAAGCAAGGATGAGCGAGTTATTTCTTAAAGTTATGCTGAAAGTAAATTGATAGAAATAAAGCCTGAATTTTCAGGCTTTATTTAAGCGTTACATTGTTAGAGTTAGATTGCGAATTTTATTCGTCAGTGGGAACAAGCATCAAGATAGATTCATTTAATAATCCAGCAATGTCCTCTAATATTTCATCATCAGACAATTCATGATTGAGTTTGACACTTTGTCCATCTGCAATCTGCTTTAAATGGGGTGCAAATTGTTCAAAAATACAGATCGATTCACCATTTGCCCAGAATAATAATTCATGATTCTGTTGAAGATAAATTAATCGAGAGGCTGGCTCAATTTGTAGTAAATAGCCTTGTTCAAGAACTTCTTCTAAATCTTCAGTGCCAATCGCTTCAGCATCTGGAATATTTTCAGGGTACTTTGCTTCAGCCATTAGACTCATAATGGCATCTTCCAACACTTTAGAATTATTTAATTTCGCCAACAATTCAGCTTTTAAATAATCGAGTTCAGCTTGTGTTACTTGCCCAATCGGGTTTTGTTTATTCCGTAAGATGTCGATAAGCGGATTACGTAGTTGTTGGTCTTCGACAAATTTATCGCTGACACGATCCATCATGTCTGCAATATTCGGCATACGGAAACCAAAAGAGTAGGTTAGGCAATCGTCTTCCGCTACACCATAATGTGACAATCCTGGTGGGACATAAAGTAAATCACCTGGCGCTAAAACTTCATCAAAATTGATCTCCATTTCTGGAAGTAGCTTTAACGGCTGCCCTTCAACAAATTCAGATTCAGCATCACACATTTGTCCAAGTTGCCAACGACGGTGTCCATAACCTTGTACAAGAAATACATCATAAAAGTCAAAATGCTGACCTACAGAACCACCTTTAGCAGCATAAGAGACCATAATGTCATCACGACGCCACTGTGGAATAAAAGGAAATTTCTTCCAAAGCTCTGCTAAATCAAATGAATAATGATCTACAGCTTGAATCAATAAGGTCCAAAGTTTTGGCATTTTTTGAAAATCACCTTTGATGAGCGGTGATGATTTTACTGACCATTGATTTGGATCTTTGTCTTTTTGCTTAATCAGGCGTGCTGTGATGTTTTCATCCAGAGCAAGCTCCATGACGTCATCTGGAACAAGGATATTGGCAATTTCAGGTAAAGCATTACGAACCAATAAAGGTTTTTTTTGCCAGTATTCTGAGAGGAATTGTTCAGCAGTAATTCCGCCAAGAACATCTAAAGGTAGGGACATGAAAATAGCCTAAGCAAATTTGAATCTATAATGTGGCTATTGTCTTATGAGATGACAGGTGGTGCAAGTATTTGTAAATTTATTCAAAATATATTTATATAAAAACAGCCATGCTTTTTGAAAATTAAAGGAGTTATAAAAGTCATGATTTTAAAAAAAATATCTCATAATATATTCGAGATTTGCCTAGATTTAAAAGAAAGCATTTTTAATTGGATTGAGGGATATGGATTTGTTCCTATTTCGTATTATTCTGACCCAAAAAAAGAAATTGCAAACAAAACACTTTCAGTATTGCGTTCGTATCGACAATTGATTATCAAAGGCAAAAATATGTCTATTCCAACTTGGGTGGTGAATGAAGCGCAAGTGAATGATTTTAGTGAGGCGCAATTAAATCAAATTTGGTTAGAGTATTTAAACAAGATGATTCTTGCTTTTGATTTGGTCTTGATGGGGGACTGCCAAACAGAATCTAAGGCTAAGATTAAAGAAGGGCTTATGTTATTTGCAACGCATTATCAGGATTTATGGGATTAACTCAAAAAGTCTTCATCCTTTTTTAATGCATGAGCAAATAACACAAAGTCCATGTAATTATGAAAATTTATAATAAGATCGAGCTTATTATACAATGTGGAAATTAAGGTAGCAGGATGCCCAACTTCCTTAAAATTCCACATAACTGAATCATTGGCATACCCATCAAAGTGGTTTGGTCTTGCCCAATCATTTGCTCAAATAAACTAATACCAAGACTTTCACACTTAAAGCTACCCGCACAATGCAGAGGTTGATCAATTTCGATATAACGCTCAATTTCATCCAAAGTTAAGTCACGAAATTTCACATGATAATGCTCAACTAAGGTTTGTTCAAAACCAGAAGCCAAATGTTGCACACTTAAGGCAGTACTAAAAAAGACATTTTTGCCTGAATTGGCTTGTAGCTGGTGAATGGCTTTTTCTACAGATAGAGGTTTACCAATAAAATCTTGTGGTGCATGTTCACGCCAAGCCACCTGATCTGACCCAATCACAATTGCATTTGGATGATCTTGTGCAATGACTTGGGCTTTTTCAAAAGCCAAGCGCTTAGCCAAGTCATCGGCATGAGATTCACCCTGTGGTGATTCATCGATTTCAGGAGAGATACAATGATAGTCTAAGCGCAAACGATTCATTAAATCTTTACGGGTTTGGCTCGATGAAGCCAAAATAATTTCAGGGTGATTCATCTTTGAATAATTCATGCCTAGTTATACTGCATATTCCATCAAGAGATCTAAGGGAACATACGCCAAAACAGCTTGATGACAGGCTTGTAGTTTTACACGAGGTGCCATGTCGTTTTGATAGGCCTCAACCCAACGCGTCACACATAAACACCAAAAATCACCAGGTTGTAGTCCCGGAAAGCCGTGTTCTGGCAGCGGTGTAATTAGGTCATTTCCCACTTTTTGTGAAAAATTTAAAAATTCTGAAGTCATTTCAGCGCATACAGTGTGCTGACCGAGGTCGGTTGTTGCTGTATGGCAGAAACCATTACGAAAATAACCTGTGATTGGGGAAAAACAACAACTTGCTAAAGGTTCACCTAAGACATTTAAACCATTGATTTTAGGATCGGGATGAAAAGACATAAGCGTATAGAATTTAAAAGTTCGCCCTATAATAATCAAATCTCAACTTTTCTACAGCTTTTCTACAAAAGTATCTAACCTTTTTTTGTGTAATCATTTAGAATCTACGCGATTTTTAATATCTATAAGAGAGCTATACATGAATTTTCAGCGTATGACTGACCTCGATTTAGCAGGCAAGCGTGTACTTATTCGTGAAGACTTAAACGTACCTGTTAAAAATGGTGTGATTACAAGTGATGCACGTTTACGTGCTGCATTACCGACAATTAAATTGGCACTTGAGAAAGGTGCTGCGGTCATGGTGTATTCTCATCTTGGTCGTCCCGTTGAAGGTGAGCCAAAAGCGGAACAATCATTAGCTCCTGTAGCTGCTTATTTAACTGAGGCACTTGGTCAAGACGTTAAATTATTTACAGATTACTTAGATGGTGTTGAAGTTGCAGCAGGGCAAGTGGTATTACTTGAAAACTGTCGTTTCAATGTGGGTGAAAAGAAAAATAATGCTGAACTTTCAGCAAAATATGCAGCGCTTTGTGATGTATTTGTGATGGACGCATTTGGTACAGCGCATCGTGCAGAAGCATCAACTGAAGGCGTAGCACGCTTAGCAAAAGTTGCAGCAGCAGGCCCTTTGCTTGCAGCTGAATTAGATGCTTTAGGTCGTGCATTACAAACACCTGAAAAACCTATGGTTGCAATTGTTGCTGGTTCTAAAGTTTCTACTAAACTTGATGTTTTAACTTCGCTTTCTGATATTTGTGATCAATTGATTGTTGGTGGTGGTATTGCCAATACATTCTTAGCTGCAGCTGGCTTCAATGTCGGTAAATCATTGTGTGAACATGATTTGATTGACACAGCGAAAGCGATTGCGGCAAAAGTATCTGTTCCACTTCCAACCGATGTTGTTGTGGCAGATGCTTCTGCAATCGATTTTGCAGATTTCTTAGGTTCATTGGCAAATGCTAAAGCAATAGTAAAAAAAGTTGAAGATGTAGCAGACAATGACATGATCTTGGATGTCGGTCCTGAAACTGCGAAAGCTTTTGCTGAAATCTTAAAAACGTCTAAAACGATCCTTTGGAATGGTCCAGTTGGCGTGTTTGAAGTGGATCAATTTGGCGAAGGTACAAAAACACTTTCTTTAGCGATTGCAGAATCTGAAGGATTCTCTATTGCTGGTGGTGGTGATACTTTGGCAGCAATTGATAAATACCAAGTTGCAGACAAAATTGGTTATATTTCAACTGGTGGTGGTGCATTCCTTGAATTTGTCGAAGGCAAAACACTTCCAGCTGTAGCGGTATTGCTTGAACGTGCTTAATTGAAAAATTATTTTAATTATGACGTTTATATGAAAGGCTGACCTCGTGTCAGCCTTTTTTATCTGAGAGATTCATTGTAAAGTAATAAAAATGAAATATAACTGCAATAAACTAGATCAAATCCAATCACCAACACTGGGAAATGTGATGAAATTTAAATTTACACTTGCAGCACTTCTTATTGCTCCTTTGGCATTTACTGCATGTTCTAAACAAGAAAAAGCACCAGCCTCAGAACAAACATCTTCTTCTGAAGCTGCTTCAGCAGAATCAGCAAACACATCTGCAGAACAACAAGCTGTGATTGATGCGCTTGATCAGCCTGTTTTGGATGAAAAAAATACAGATGTTCCAGCTGAAAAAGCAAATGCTCCAGCGGATGCGGCTACACCAGCGACTGAAGAAGAAGCAGCTAAAGCTCAATAATCTTTCTAAATGTTGTTATTTGTTAAAAGTCCTCGCTAACGCGGGGATTTTTTATGAAATAGTCAATATTGTTGCTGAATTGAAATAAAGCAACATGTAGAATATGGGGCATTACTTGGGAGGATATTATGGCTCTTATCTCATTGCGCCAACTCTTGGATCATGCCGGTGAACATAGTTACGGCGTTCCAGCGTTTAATGTGAACAACTTAGAACAAATGCGCGCAATTATGTTAGCCGCTGACGCAACAAATTCACCTGTAATTGTGCAAGCTTCTGCTGGTGCACGAAAATATGCAGGTGCTCCATTTTTACGTCATTTAATTTTAGCTGCAATTGAAGAATGGCCACATATTCCAGTGGTAATGCATCAAGATCACGGTACAAGCCCAGATGTTTGTCAACGTTCGATCCAGCTTGGATTTTCATCTGTAATGATGGATGGTTCTTTAGGTGCAGACGGTAAAACACCAACGTCTTATGAATATAACGTTGATGTAACACGTCGTACTGTTGAAATGGCACATGCATGTGGTGTTTCTGTAGAAGGCGAAATTGGCTGTTTGGGTAGCCTTGAAACAGGTTTGGCTGGTGAAGAAGATGGTGTTGGTGCAGAAGGTGTACTTGATCATTCTCAACTTCTCACTTCTGTTGAAGAAGCTCGTCAATTCGTTGCAGATACCAATGTTGATGCTTTAGCAATTGCAGTTGGTACTTCTCATGGTGCGTACAAGTTTACTCGTCCACCTACAGGCGATATCTTGGCAATTGACCGTATTAAAGAAATTCATGCGGCACTTCCAAATACTCATCTTGTTATGCATGGTTCAAGCTCGGTACCACAAGAATGGTTAGCGATTATTAACCAATATGGTGGTGACATCAAAGAAACTTATGGTGTTCCAGTTGAACAGTTGGTTGAAGCAATCAAGCATGGTGTACGTAAAATCAACATCGATACAGATTTACGTTTAGCATCTACAGGTGCAATGCGCCGTATGATGGCTGAAAAACCAAGTGAATTTGACCCACGTAAATTCTTCGGTGAAACTGTTGAAGCAATGAAACAAATCTGTGTAGATCGTTATACAGCATTTGGTACTGCGGGTAATGCAGACAAGATTCGCCCTATTTCTTTAGAAAAAATGGTTGATCGTTATAAATAATCTTTGATGGTTGTTGATCACCTAAAAGCCCACTCATGCTAGTGGGCTTTTTCTTGAATCATAGCGACTCGATTCCGCATAAATTTTGCAATGATTGGTGAGATAAGAAATAAATTATGGAACTCATATTTTCAGCAGCACTTTGTAGTGTGTTGGTTTCAATGCTTTTAAAATGGACCAAACAAAAAGCTTTTGATGCATTGCAAATGATTGCTTGGAATTATGCAATCGCCAGTATATTGAGCTACATCTGGTTTAAGCCTGATTTGGCCCATATTTCAATTTCAAATACACCATGGTGGTTGATTTTTGGTTTAGGTGTTGTATTACCCAGTATTTTTTTATGTCTAGCTAAATCATTAAATAGTGCAGGAATTTTAAAAACTGAAATTGCACAACGATTGTCTGTGGTTTTATCATTATTGGCTGCATATTTTTTATTCCAAGAACAATTTAACCAATTAAAAATGCTTGGTATCGGTTTGGGTATTGTGGCAGTTTTATGTATTGTACTTTCCCAGTCGAGTTCATCAAATTCATCCCTCAATCAGAAAGGGATCCTTTATTTACTCAGTGTTTGGGTAGGTTATGCTTTGGTTGATGTTTTATTGAAATATACAACCAGTCTGGGCTTACAGTTTCCAGTTACATTAACCTTGATGTTTATCTGTTCATTCCTATTATCTGTCGGTTACTTACTGATTCGAAAAACTCAGTGGAAGCTTCAGAACTGTATTGCTGGTTTGGCCTTGGGGATCATAAATTTTGCCAATATTGCTTTATATGTCAAAGCGCATATTTTATTAAAAGATTCTCCAGCCATTGTTTTTGCAGGGATGAATATCCTTGTGGTGTTATTTGGAGTCATTGCAGGGCTGTTAATTTTTAAAGAAAAGCTTAAAGTGATTACCGCTCTAGGACTGGTTTTAGGTTTGGCTGGAGTGGTATGTTTAGCCTTGGCAATATAATGACTTAACAGCAAGAAAACTTCGCTGTTAATACGATTGCTGATCACTTTACAATGACATCAAACGGTAAATTTATAGATTAACTTGGTGGATATGAGATGGATGCATTTGAACAATTATTTATTCATTTAGATTTACAACTAAATAATATTCGCTTAGTACCACTGTCTTTTGAACACGAGCAAGGACTCGCTGAAGCGTGTCGTGATGGTGAATTGTGGAATTTACGAATTACCTCTACACCACATTACACAGAAGTTAAAAATTATATTGAAAAAGCACTGATCCAAAAAGCACAGGGCAGCCGTTATCCCTTTGTTGTCATAGAGCAAAGCTCAGGGAAAGTCTTGGGAACGACCAGTTATCACGATATTTTATTAAACGTAAAACGTTTTGAAATCGGCTATACATGGTATGCACAATCGGCACAACGGACCCATGTCAATACAAGCTGTAAACTATTGTTATTAGGATTTGCTTTTGAACAACTTCAAGCCAATACCGTGGCGTTGCGGACTGATCAATTTAATTTTAAAAGCCAAAAAGCCATTGAACGTTTAGGTGCTAAAAAAGATGGCATTATTCGGGGTGATCAAATGCGTAAAGATGGTACGATTCGAGATACGGTGTTGTACAGTATTGCGCAAGGTGAGTGGAACAATGTAAAAGCACATTTACAAGACATGCTGGCACACTATAAAAAATAACTATTTTGTTGAATTATATTCGATTCAAGGGCATGCAAATGCCTTTGAAATCATTTGAAAGATCGTCATGGTGATTTCATATTTTGATCATAAAACTTTCAAAAACATAGCGGACAATGGAGGAGCATTCTTTACATTGGTGTAATTGCTATGAATCAAGATATCTTTTCAACGCTTTATACATCATTACAAACCCATCAAGTGCAGCTTTTACCACTACAAATAGAACATGAAAATGCTTTAGTTGAGGTATGTAAAGATGGCCGCTTGTGGGAATTGGAATATACATCTGTTCCACATTATTCTCAGATCAAGGCTTACATTGCCAAGGCACTTGAACAAAAATCTTTAGGAATACGCGTACCTTTTGTTGTTTTAAATCAGCGGAATGGTCGTATTGTAGGAACCACCAGTTTTCGCGATTTTATTTGGGAGGTACGCCGTGTTGAGATTGGCTATACATGGTATGCACAATCAGCACAACGCAGTCATATCAATACCAGTTGTAAGTTGTTGTTGCTTGAGTACGCATTTGAAAAACTACAAGCTAACTCGGTTGTATTAAGGACGGATATTCGCAATATTAAAAGTCAAAGTGCCATTGAGCGTCTAGGTGCGCATTATGATGGTGTGCTACGTCAAGATGCGCTACGAAAAGATGGAACTGTTCGCGATACTGTTATATACAGCATAATCAAAGATGAATGGCAGGGCATTAAACAACATTTAAGCCAGTTACTTAGCCAAAGCTATAAGGTTTAACTTATAAGGTTTGATTATGTATTTAACTACAATCTATATGTAAGCGATGTTGTTGGCAATGAATGCATTGAAACAGATAGCCTGTTAAATCACCGTCGATACTGAGCTGATCTTGGATAAGCTCTACTGGATAACCATTTTCTTCGATATCGGTTTTAACCTCATCCCAAATTGGTTTAAGCATTTCACTATCCGCATAAGCGATAAACTGACATGGTTCATTGCAATGCACCAGCCAAACTTCTTGTTGCCAACTATGATAACTTGGCGTTTTTAAGCAGATTTCATCTAAAAATTCAGGGTTGATTTTTTCGGATGGAACATTTGGGTTTGAAGAAATACCTTCAATGCCACAATAGTCATTGTATTCTCCATCGTATTTTTGCGCTGCTGTACCATTGGCAATACACCACGGACAGATATAATCGGGTTCATCTACGCTATAGAAAGAGCATACGTACTTTAAATCACGTTGTTGATTGCAAATTGAACAAATACCATCTTCTTTTTCAAACAGATCAAGTTTGTATGCATTGGGATGATATTTAAACTGAGGGTAATTCATATTTTTGATTCTTCTAGGCAGAGATTTTAACTATTGAATGCTAACAATAAAATTCTACACGAAAACTTTCAATCAGTTCAGGTGGAACACGTGTTGTTTGTCCATTGGTGCGCATAAACAATTCGCCTTTGTAATACAACGGGCGGTCCGATTTATTACATTTAAAGACCAATATGGTTTTTCCTTGAATCTGTATTTCTTCTAGTGTGGTATAAATATTTGAAATTTTGTTACTTTCGTGCGCCAGTTTATCAATCAAACTCCGCTTCATTAAGTCGAGTGAATTATTAAAGTGTTCCGCAAGTTCATTTTCAATCCCTACAATGGCTAAATCATCAGCAACGCCTATAAAGACATAGCCATTGCGGGTATTCATAAATGCAAAGCACGCTTTGACCCATTTATCTGATTTGCGATTGGTTAATAGGTCTGTGGTACGTTCTTTAAATTCAATCCGTTGATTTTCACCCAGTTGAATTAAATTAAAATAGTACTCTGAACAGGATTTTTGCCGATAATGATTGAGTGTGGTCTTAATTTTTTCTAATGATTTATATGCGGCGACAGTTTCTAAATTATGAATATCTTGCCATTGGTAAATTAATTTAATCTTTAACTCGTTGGCTAAGTTGGGATCAGCAAGGTATTCAAAGCTCAAATTGAGATATTGTAAAATTTCTGTGTAAATAGCATGACTGGCAATTGGAATGGAAATTTTATTAAAAGTATTTCTAATTTTTTCTAATTTTTTGTGAAATTCAAAAGCTTCTTGGTAAAAGCTTAAATATTTAAACTCATTTAAAATATGCTCATAAGGGCGATGAAATGAGTTGGGAAACAGTTGTTTGGGTGGTATATGGATATATTTTTCAATCTGTTGGAAATAATATCTTAAGGTTGGGTACTTTAAGGCCTGATCAATATTGATTTCAAATTTTTCGGAAAGTGGCTTGGTGGTATAGGCTTGAAAAAACAGCAGTGTTTGGATTTCTTTATATTTATTGGGGTAGTCATGCCAATGCGTTTCTAGAAACTCATTAAAATTCTTAAATTTATTGGTGAGATACATGTTCAAATCCATAGCAACACCTTTAATCCTCTATTGTTTGGTGTTCGGTATTTACAACAAATATGTCATCAGACTATTTATATATAGTTATTTATAAGTTAATTAAGTCAGGAAATAAAGCGTAAAACTTTAAATCGGATCGTGAAAGTTGTTAGAAAATATAACAAATATTTCAATTTGGTGAATAGCGCATTTGACTGCTTCATTTCGTCATTCATCGATAATTTGGGGAATCGCCGAACTTGGATCTTGGATAAATGATGCTAATCGTTCTTTTAATGAGGTGGCTCGTTCAGGAACAGCATCAAGTGCAATCTCAGCGAGCGTCTTGACCAATTGTAAATCACCAGCAGCACCAGCTACATAGCAGAGGGTACACATGTGTGCGGGATGTAAGGGGTTTATACAGGCCTGATGCGCTTTCTTGAGAAAATCTTCAGGCCAATGTGTCAATTGCTTAAAGAAATTTTGGCTTTGACGATTCCACTCAGATACTAGAAATTGCACCATTTCGTTAGCATCTTGTTCATTTGAGGTATATGACCAGTCGTTGTCATGATCATTGATCAAATAAGGTAGGATCGAACTACGCCATGCACAATCGAAATCACGCATTTTTTCAATATCTAAAGCGTTACCTGTACATCGCATAACATATTCACCTAATGGGATGAGGTGAATACCGAGATTAACTTGAAAACAATGTCTTTTAATGGAGTGCTGTATATCGACGATTCGAATAACTTCTCCCTCAACCTGCCTAAATACATCGCCTTTTTTTATAAAGCCTTGTGCTTTTAAAATGGGATAAAACTGACGTTGTAATAGTTTGGAAATGACTTTTTTATCCATTAGATATATCCATGGTGAAGGCTAGCATTGCCATAGAAATTTAGCAGTTTTACCCTGAGGGCAAACAAACAGCCATTCAACTTGTAAGCCAATCGTTTTAACAGGAAGACCGCCAAAAGAGGTTTGATCAAGGTGTTGTGAGATTTGGTCTAAAATTAACAGTTGAGTCATGTTTATACCTTATTTTATTTGTATTTTAGCTCTGGGGGCGTTAGATCTTAACTGTGTACAACATATCCAAAGATTCCAACCAAGCTGCTCTTCTGGGTTAAGCCCAATGCAAGTCGAGGCAAGACACAACCTGTAATGATTGTTCCTTTCGGGTAATTATCAGAATTGATTTGTTCTAAAAGTGCTGAGTCACCAATCCGAACAAATGCACAGTCGATAAAATCGTGTTGTGCTGCAAACCAATTTATCATCTTGTGCCAAGGCTGAAAATATTCTGCTGGAGATTCTTCACCATCTTGTTCAACTTCTTTCCACCACTGTGTATTGGTTGTAAGCGGTTCAGTCGTAATGTTCGCCAAAGGAAAAATAGTATTGGCAAAGTATTTTTGAATCAGCTGAGGCGTAATTTTTTGGCTAGCTGAGTTTTGTGAATGCATGATATAAAAATCTTGAAAATAATCACCCGAGTTTGAACCCATACCAACTTCAACATTTGTCATGATATTGGCGATTTCAGCGCTTAGTTTTTGACAAAGTTTTAATTCATCGGGATCAATTTCATGCTGCAATGGGATATTGTGCTTTGAAATAGACCCATCATTATAAACGCTGGTAAAGCGCGAAATGATATTGTTAGGCCATTCATCTGTATCAGCACCCACGTCATAATTCTGCATACATTCAGATAATATTTTTAATCTTTCTTCACTTAACGCTAGTTTTGTACTCATGGTTTTGCCAAATTTAATTATAAATCTTAATCATATAAACGGTAAATTCCAGTAAAGCGCTCACAGCCTTTTTGTGTTGTTGTCACAGACAAAATTGCTTTTTGGAAATTAAGCACATATTTACAGTCATGTTCATTGTCCAAAATTTGATTCTTTTTTTCAGGCGTGGTGTAAGCCAACAATGAGACAATTTGACTATCTTTACGATTATTGGGATTTCGGTAGGCGATGCCTTCAACTTTAATCCGATCTTTAGTCAGTTGATGGATTTGTAAATGGGCGGGTTGCTTCGAAATTTTACCATGTTCATATTTGATGAAATGTTGGGTTAAACTTTGATTCATTGAAGTGTAAAAATTTAAGTCTTCTAGGCGAATATCGAACTGTTGTTTAAAACAATCGTTGCTTTTACATTGACTTAAACGGTTGAGCCACAAACGATGCGTATCATTGATTAAGCGTATTGGTGCATCTGTGACCAGATATGCAGTGAGATAGCTCTCATTTAATTGAGCGCGTAGTTCACTATACTGCGAACCACATAACTTTTTTAAAAGTGATGAATCTTGGTGCTTACAGTCAAGAGGCAGGGCGTAAACAGCTGATGTACTGATACAGCTCAAAATGAGACCAGACAAGAGTGTTTTAATTTGATTAAATTCTGTATTCAACAGCATGATCGCTTATACTTTCACAATGTTTGCATACGTACTATAGCGAAAGAGAAAGTACGAATACAAGATTTTTAAATTTTAAAAACTGCAAAAGGAGCTAAGAATGATCATACCGATTCGTATTGGGCAGGGAATGGATGTACATGCTTTTGAAGAAGGTGATTTTGTAACTTTGGCAGGCGTTCAAATTCCACATACGCATGGTTTAAAAGCACATTCTGATGGTGATGTCGTGTTACACGCATTATGTGATGCTTTATTGGGTGCATTGGCTTTAGGTGATATTGGACAGCATTTCCCAGACACAGATGCTGAATTTAAAGGTGCGGATAGCCGTAAACTTTTAAAACATGTTTATCAATTAATTTTAGACCGTGGTTATAAATTAAATAATGCCGATATTACTGTGGCATGTGAACGGCCTAAATTAGCCAAACACAATTTGGAAATGCGTCAAAGTATTGCAGATGTGTTAGATGTTGATGTGACTCAAATTAGCGTTAAAGCAACAACCACAGAGAAATTGGGTTTTACTGGCCGTCAGGAAGGTATTTTAACTACTGCAACAGTCTTAATTTCACATTTAGCAAAATAATTATTTTTATTGTTTAGAACTCTTACTTATCTATCTACTGAGAAATATTGATGCGGTGGTAGATAAGTTTTGATGGTTTCCGATTTTAAAGCGCTATAGTCAAATTTTAGCTACAAAAAAAGCCCTTTAAAGGGCTCTTTTCACATGCAAAAATTAGTTAGCTAACGCTTTAACTTGTGCATTCAAGCGGCTCTTGTGACGAGCAGCTTTGTTTTTATGGATGATACCTTTATCCGCCATACGGTCAATAACTGGAACTGCAGCTTTATAAGCTTCAGTTGCGGCAGCATATTCACCAGTAGCGATAGCAGCGATTGTGCGTTTGATATAAGTACGTACCATTGAACGCAAGCTTGCGTTGTGTTTACGTGCTTTAACGTTTTGACGAGCACGTTTTTTTGCTTGAGCAGAGTTTGCCACTCGTGCACTCCTTGAATTAGATGGGTCTGGGCGGGCTGAAACCACATCTGAAAACCACATCAGAGGATTATCACCAGCCCGTAAACAAGTGCCATATTGTGATTAAAGAGGCCAGTAAAGTCAAGTGTTGACATGCTTTGACAACATTTTTGTTGAAGAAAAATTTGAAATAAAACGTTAGATTAGTAATAAATCTAGGAGATTGTTTAAAAAATGACTAATTCGATAAAAAATGCGATTGTGATTGGAGCAACAGGTTTAGTTGGGCAACGTCTCATTGAACAGCTCAATTTATTGGCAGATTGTGAAAAAATTACAGTTGTTGTACGACGAGAAAATCCTGACTTTTTAAAATTTAAAAAAGTTGAACAATTTGTATTGGATGACTTCCTTCTACTCAATGATCAAGATGTCAGCGGTTACACTCATGCATTCAGTTGTTTGGGAACAACTATTAAAAAGGCAGGTTCTAAAGAAGCTTTCTATAATATTGATTTTGAGATCAATGCACATTTTGCAGATTTATTTGAAATGACTGAAACCCATTTACTTTTAGTCAGTGCGATGGGGGCAAAAGTCAGCTCGCCAATTTTTTATAATCAAGTGAAAGGTGAACTTGAGGACTATATACAAAAGTTGAATTTATATCGCTTTTCAATCATTCGACCATCGTTACTCCTT
Organism: Acinetobacter sp. RIT698; assembly: GCF_009668065.1. Lineage (NCBI taxonomy): Bacteria > Pseudomonadati > Pseudomonadota > Gammaproteobacteria > Moraxellales > Moraxellaceae > Acinetobacter > Acinetobacter sp. RIT698. The sequence continues at coordinate 38,160 of NZ_WJYH01000011.1, read as the reverse complement.
GGTGATCGAAATGAAAAGCGATTCTTGGAAGATGTAACGCAAAAGCTGTATGGTAAATTTTCGCATTTGGTACCCAATTCTTTTAAATATAAGCCAGTGACAGCACAACAAGTGGCTCATACTATGGTCGAGGCTGCTCAAACACAAACTCAAAAAATTGAAATTTATGATAATTTGCGTATACAAAATAGCAAATAATGGAGTGATAACGTGACTACAGTACCTTTTGTAACTTGTGATTTATTAGATGATCACCCAGACCAAGACATTCAAACCTTGATTCCATCTCTAGATGGCAAATTTTTTAGAAGTTATGGGGCGCGTAAAACCTTTGGTGGTCAAATCGTGACAGTCAAGTGTTTTGAAGATAATTCACGAGTGAAAGAGTTACTTGCTACAGATGGAACAGGCAAGGTTTTGGTTGTCGATGGTGGAGCATCCATGCGTTGTGCCTTGATGGGTGACATGATTGCAGAGTCAGCGGTTAAGCATCACTGGAATGGTGTAGTGATTTATGGTTGTGTACGTGATGTAGATGCACTAGTTGAACTTGATCTAGGTGTCCATGCATTGGCTTCAATTCCACAAAAAAGCAATCGTAAAGGCATAGGTGAGGTCGATATTCCTGTGTATTTTGGTAGTGTCACTTTCAATTCTGGTGAATATATCTATGCAGATAACAATGGCATTGTGGTTTCAAAAGAAAAATTAGTGGATTTATAAAAAGCTTAATTTAAGCAAAAACAATCGTCTAGGGGGTATAAAATGGTGCATCATCAAATTAAAGTTGTACAAGCTTTGGCTTCATCACTGACTGAGGGAGGCCGTGGTGTAACAGGAACTCCGTTTCCGAACCAGCCAGAAAAGGCTTTAAAGTTATATGAGTTTGAAGGTTCACCATTTTGCCGCCGTGTACGAGAAGTGATGACCTTGCTCAATTTGGATTATGAAGTCTATCCATGCCCTAAAGGTGGAACTAAATATCGTCAGATTGTAAAAGAAAAAGGTGGAAAATTGCGTTTTCCGTATTTCATTGATGAAAACACGGGAACAGCAATGTACGAATCGCAAAAGATTGTTGATTACTTATTTAAGCATTATGGTAAAACGGGCAAAACACCAAAGAAATATTCTCATTATCCTAAATACCCAACGGTCGCTATGGTGGGAACCATTATTAATGGTGCACGCGGGGTTTGGGTTAATAAAAAAATTGTTGATCGTGCAAGTCCAGCGCAATTATTGGAATTATGGGGGTTTGAAGCCAGCCCCTATACACGTGTTGTGCGTGGTGTGTTAACTGAATTAGAAATTCCATTTATCTTTCATAATGTGGCTAAAGAGTGTTGGCAAGATCTAGGCCCAGCAGTTTTACGTTTAAAACCGGGTAAATATGTTCCTTTGGTGGGTGGCAAACGTGAAAAAATTATTCCAGTTATGGATCGCGCAAAGCAAGACATTCAAGTGCCTTATTTAGAAGATCCAAATACAGGTGAAAAACTCTTTGAGTCAGCAGCAATCGTACGTTATTTACAGAAACAATATGGTTAACTCTATGTGTCAAAAGCACCGAACATAGGTGCTTTTAATTGAAGGATAAATGTGGGTTTACAAGAAAATTATCTTGAATATCGAAATCATATAAATACTTTAAAGACTGACCAAGGCTATATAAAGTATATTTTGAAAATTCAGCAGATCATGCATCAACGGCAGTTGGTATCTTGTATGAGTGATTCAAAATGGCTCAAACTTCTGCATGCAATGACAGACTTGGATTTTCCACCTGCATTTATTGTCAAATTGGTGACTGAAAATAGAGATCTACAAGCTGAATATCAATTTGTGAAGAAAATTCCGTGGTATTTGGGTGATTGGCATCCTTTCTATCACGATGCTATGCCTGTATTTATTGCAATTGAATATTTAATTGTAAAGCCTATGCTAAGCAAGCCGAGGGGAAGATTGATCGATGATTTGATTTTAGATCAAACAGATCAATTTCGTACTTTATTGCAGCGTTTGAATATTGTGTTTGATGAAAAAAATAGTTGTTTTAAAATTTATGCTTATCACTCAAAGTAATTTTAAAAATAATGACAATAGAAGTGTCTAAGCAAATAAGTCAAAACTGATTGCCTTAATCATTTTTCGCAACATTTCTATCCATATAAATATTGTGAATTAGTGGATTGTTAACGATAAAAACTTAAGCTTTAAAACAGCCTATGTTAGATTGTAACCAATAGAATATTTTGAGATAAATTATGACTTCAACTCGAATTCAACCTGTTATGAATCGTCCAGGGGAAAATGCCTTATTTATTGTTTTAGGATTAAGGCTTGGGGCTGAAGTAATAGATACAGTAATCGATTTTGCAGCAAATTTTTCAGCATTAACACGTAGTTTAACCAACCGTTATCCAGATGCACAATTTAGTGCAGTCATGGGATTTGGGGCAAATGCGTGGGAACGTTTATTTCCTGATCAGGCTAAACCACAAGAATTAGAACAGTTTAAAGAAATTAAAGGGCCAAAATATACGGCTGTTTCAACAGAAGGCGATTTGTTTTTCCATATTCGTGCTGATCGCCAAGCGTTGTGTTTTGAAATGGCAGATATGATCAATACGCAATTAAAAGCCGTAAGTTATCCAGTGGATGAAGTGAATGGTTTTCGATATTTTGACGGTAGAGCGATTATTGGCTTTGTTGATGGGACAGAAAACCCAGAGCCTGAAATTGCAGCTGAATATGCGCTGGTGGGTGATGAAGATCCAGACTTTAAAGGTGGCAGTTATGCATTTATTCAAAAATATATGCATGATATGGATAAGTGGCGTGCGCTCAGTGATGAAGAACAAGAAAAAGTCATCGGACGTAAAAAGTTTAATGATGTTGAGTTGAGTGATGATGTAAAGCCGAAAACAGCACACAATGTAGTGAGTAAGGCGCATGATGCAGATGGCAATGAAATTAAAATCATGCGTGCAAATATGCCGTTTTCAAATCCATCTAAAAATGAATATGGCACCTTCTTTATTGGTTATGCACGCAAATTTAGTGTCACTCGACAAATGTTAGAGCATATGTTTCAAGGTGATGAAGAAGGTAATTTAGATCGTTTATTAGATTTTAGTACAGCAGTGACAGGAACCTTATTCTTTGTGCCTACTGTCGATTTCTTAGATGATTTAGGCGACGAATAACGCTGATGGTTTATGTTCAGGTAAAGGATCGTTTTAAAACGGCCTTTTACTGCGAACTTTTGTCATCTTTGTTATGATGAATCTTTGATTTAATTGAGTTTTAATGATGTTTGATAAAATTGCAGCATTATTTAAGGGCAATAAAAACGGTCCTGAACAAGTTTTTCTACAAGAAAATAATATTCAAATTGATGCTGAGCATGGTTTTATTGTAGATGGTATTGTTTTAAATCGTGAGTTATCTGAAAGGCTGGAATACTTTTCCAACCGAAAACTTAATAATTTTGATGATTTAAAAGCTTTGTTCTATAAAACAATTTTGATCAATGAAAAGATTGATTTAGAAATCGCGACAAACAACTATGTGCAAAGACTTGGCAATACAGAAGGAAATTTAAAACAATTCAAACAAATTATTCAAAAACTCAATGATTATTATAAAACGTTTAAACGAGAAAAATAAATCAACTTAAGGCATGGATAAAACATTTGGTGGAATCAGAATATTTCACCAAAGAATGATGTGTGATGTTGCTTAGATTTTTAATTGTTATTAAATGGTTATTCTCAATTCATTTGGCAAGAGCTTCCACAGGTCTATGATCCTGTGAGTTTGTCTTGAGGTTGATGTGAATTCTATCCTGATGAAGAAATGCTGTTGATGAGTCATTGCGCAGATAAATAGAATAAACAAAATCACTCAACTGAATAAAGTCATCATGTTAAACTATTGCTCATGTCTTTTAGACCCTATGCGATTATGTTTAAACAAGAAATCTCTGACCTCAATTTAAAACAACTGAAAGCAGGCGAAAAACGTTGGATTGGCACAATGCTCGGTTCATCTGCAGCCTTATTGTTTAAGGAGATCGCAGAGAAATCGGATCAGCTCTTTGTATTGGTTGCAAAAAATAATCAGCACTTGGGACAGTTGGAAAGTGAATTAGAATTTTATGGGGTAAAACCAACAATATTTCCAGACTGGGAGATATTGCCATATGATCGTTTATCTCCACACCAAGATATTGTTTCTGAAAGACTATCAATACTTTCCAATATGCCACAAAAAGGTATTTTATTGGTATCAGCAACCACCTTGGCACAACGTGTTGCCCCTACATCATGGGTGTTGGGTGAGCATTTTGATATCCGCGTTGGTCAGAAATTTGCATTAGAACAACAAAAATTAAAATTAGTTCAGGCGGGTTATCATCTGGTTGATACCGTTTATGATCATGGGGAATTTGCTGTACGTGGTAGCATCATGGACATTTATGCCTCTGGGCAAAATGCGCCTATTCGTATTGATTTATTTGATGATGAAATAGACAGTTTAAAATTCTTTGACCCAGAAACCCAAAGAACAACAACAAAGTTAGAGCGTTTTACCGTACTTCCTGCAAAAGAATTTCCGTTAAAAGAAGCGCGTTCAACGTTTCGTGATCGTTATGCAGAAAGTTTTCCAACTGCAAATCCCAAGAAAAACCCAATTTATCAAGATGTGTTAGAAGGCATTGCTTCTCCAGGATTAGATTTCTACTTCCCATTATTCTTTTCACAGCAAGCCATGCAAACACAAAGTTGTTTGGTATCGTACTTACCAAGCAATGCGATTGTCATTACAGATAAACACATTGACGAAGGATTGTTGAGTTTTTGGACAGATGTGATGCGCCGTTATGAAGACCGACGCCATAATGCTGATCAACCGCTATTACCACCTGAAGAAATTTTTATACAACCGAATCAACTATTCGAATATTTAAATCAATTTTCAAGAATTATTGCCTCAACAGAAGCCATTGAATTAAAAGCAGGCTGTATCAATTTGTCGGTTGAATTGCCGCCACGATTGCCTGTAGACCCTAAACAAGACCAGCCATTTAAAGCAGTGAAGCAGTATGTAGATGAGGCCAATCATCCAGTGTTACTGGTGGCTGAAAGTGCTGGACGTCGTGAAACTTTAAAAGATGCTTTACGTGCAAGTTTAGGTGAAATTCCAGTTGTTGAAAGTTTTGCTGTATTTCAACAATCTAATTTCTCTGTCGCGATTACCAATGCGCCTTTGGATCGTGGATTGGTCATCAGCAATGATCTATCGGTTATTTCTGAAAACCAACTGTATGAACACCGTGTAGTACAGCGCCGTAGAAAACGTCAACAAGAGGTTTCAGAAGAGTTTCTGATCCGAAGTCTGACGGAACTCAATATTGGTGCGCCAGTGGTGCATATTGATCATGGTGTTGGGCGTTATGCAGGTTTAGTCACCTTAAATATTGATGAACAAGACTATGAGTTCCTGCAATTAAACTATGCAGATGATGCAAAAGTGTATGTTCCTGTCACTAATTTACATCTGATTAGCCGTTTTAGTGGCGGTGATCCTGATTTAGCACCTTTACATAAATTGGGTACAGATGCATGGAATAAAGCAAAACGTAAAGCGCTTGAACAGATTCATGATGTGGCAGCTGAATTACTACATATTCAAGCACGTCGTCAGTCTAAACCCGGGATTAGCTTTGAGCTGGATCAAAGTGCATATATGCAATTTTCCAGTGGTTTTGCTTATGAGGAAACACTGGATCAGGCCAATGCCATCGAAGCGACTCTATACGATATGCAACAAGCCAAACCAATGGATCGACTGGTTTGTGGTGATGTTGGCTTTGGTAAAACGGAAGTGGCAATGCGCGCGGCATTCGTTGCTGTTCAAAATAATAGGCAAGTGGCTGTCTTAGTGCCTACCACCTTATTGGCGCAACAACATTTTGAATCATTTAAAGATCGCTTTGCCGATTGGCCAATTCGTATAGAGGTACTTTCGCGTTTTGGAACCAATAAAAGTCACACCAAAACCATTGATGATTTAATCGATGGTAAAGTTGATATTGTCATCGGCACACATAAAATTCTTCAGGAAAATGTGCAGTTTAAAAACTTAGGTTTAATGATTGTTGATGAAGAGCATCGTTTTGGGGTACGTGATAAAGAGCGTATCAAAGCCATGCGTGCAGATGTTGATATGTTAACCTTAACTGCAACACCAATTCCTCGTACATTGAATATGGCATTTGGCGGAATGCGCGATCTTTCAATTATTGCCACACCACCAGCACGTCGTTTAGCTGTCAAAACTTTTGTCAATGAACAAACCAATGAAACCATGAAAGAGGCAATTCTGCGAGAGTTGTTACGTGGTGGTCAGGTTTATATTTTACACAATGAAGTAGATACCATAGAACGCGCTGCGGAAAATATTCGTCAACTTGTACCTGAAGCGCGTGTCGCGGTTGCGCATGGTCAAATGCGTGAACGTGAACTTGAGCAAATCATGCAACAGTTCTATCACAAAGAATTTAACGTGCTGGTCTGTTCAACAATTATTGAAACGGGGATTGATGTTCCCAATGCCAATACGATTATTATTGAACGTGCAGACAAACTCGGCCTAGCACAATTACATCAATTACGTGGTCGTGTTGGACGTTCCCATCATCAAGCCTATGCATATTTGATGGTGCCATCGATTAAAGGCCTTAAAGGTGATGCAGAAAAACGTTTAGATGCCATTCAGAGAGCTTCAAATCTTGGCGCTGGTTTTATGCTGGCTACGGAAGACTTAGAGATCCGTGGGGCTGGTGAATTACTGGGTGAACAACAAAGCGGTTCAATGAATGCAATTGGTTATAGCCTATATATGGAAATGTTGGCCAAAGCGACCAAAGCAATTCAACAGGGCAAGACACCTAATTTTGATACACCACTTTCACTTACCTCTGAAATTACCCTGCATATGCCCGCTTTGATTCCCGATGAATATTTGGGAGATGTACATCAGCGTCTTATGTTCTATAAACGTATTAGTAATACCGATACTCAGGATAAACTTGACAATATCCGTATGGAGTTGATCGATCGCTTTGGTGTACCACCATTGCCGGTAAAACAACTGTTTAGTGTTCATCAAATTCGGGTTAAGGCTGAAGCCTTAGAAATTACCAAAATTGATATTGGGGCCAATGGTGGGGTGATCGAATTTTCACCTGATACACCTGTGCAAGCGATCAGTATTATTCAGCTAATGCAGAAGCATCCAACTTGGTTCCGTATGGAAGGTGGGCAACGTTTAAAAGTGATGGTGATGCTTGAAGAAAATGACAAGCGAATTCAGTTTATTCAGGATTTGTTAAACAATTTACTGACAGAATTAAAGCGTTAATTTATCAGGATTTTGAGCTTAAAAAATGCTCAATTTGAGATTAAAAGTGCTTATGAATTTTTTCTAGTAAATCACTTGAAAAAATTCTGTGATTCTTTAAAGTGTAATTGTGATCAGGTTCAAAACAAACTGTGTTTATTTGTACCAAAACACAAGATAACCAATATTCACACGAAAACCGATGTGTTAGTATTAGCCATCCTTTTAATTTTGCGTCATTTATAAAGATATGTTTAGTTTGCATCCACAACTTGCTCAAGATACTTTTTTTGTAGGCGATTTTCCGCTTTCAACATGTCGTTTAATGAATGATATGCAATTCCCGTGGCTGATTCTTATTCCACGTGTTCCTGGTATCACTGAGTTATATGAACTAAGTCAAGCTGACCAAGAGCAGTTTTTACGTGAATCAAGCTGGTTGTCTAGTCAGCTTTCTCGTGTTTTTCGTGCAGATAAAATGAATGTCGCTGCACTTGGAAATATGGTTCCGCAATTACATTTTCATCATGTAGTTCGTTATCAGAATGATGTAGCTTGGCCTAAACCTGTATTTGGCCTGCAAGCAGTTCCTTATAGCAATGAAGTATTAGCACACATGCGTCAAACACTGATGTTGGCGTTACGTGGTCAAGGTGAGATGCCATTCGATTGGCGTATGGATTAAGTGTAAACAGCACAAGGGAAGTGTTTAATAAAATGACATCCGAGGTAAAATATTTTGCCATTTGAACGTATGTTAGATAAAGAGCCAAAGCAATTTGAAATATTCCAGCGATTTATGGGGTATTTGATTATTGCTTTGGTGGTCATGGTTTATTATTTCACCTCCCCAATTGCAAATTATCAATTTTATGTTCCTTTTTTTATTGGCTTTATTTTTATTGTTAGCCCTAAATTATCGCGTTGGCTAGAATATTCATATGGCTCTAAGATTCGGAAGAATATTTATTTTTTAATTGATGTCATCGTTGTTTCTACCGCATTGGCTGCTGTACATTTAAGCCTCGTGGTAACTTTTGTATTGTTATTTGCACTGATCTATACAGCGATTAACAACAAAATTTCTTTTATGATGGGCTCTTTGGCAATTTTAGTTGCCTTTGTTGTGTTTTATACCAATATTATTTTTATCTTTGGTTTTTATGATTATTTTCAGCAAACCAGCCCTGAGCTATCAGTCCTGTCTTTTATTAGTATTATCTTGTTTGTAAACATCGGAAATTATTATCAAAATCGCCGTATCAAAAGTGTAGAAACCAAGAAAAACACCTATTTCAATGAAATGAATCGTTATATTGAGTTGTCAAATCAACTCAGTCGTTATGCGCCATTACAGCTTTGGCAGGCGATTATGCGTGGCGATACAGAAGCCAAGATTGAATATAAACGTAAAAAAATGACGGTTTTCTTTTCTGATATTCAAGGATTTACAGAATTATCAGAAACTTTGATTCCAGATGATTTGGCCTTTGTATTAAATGACTATTTAAGTCATATGACTGAAATTGCCAAACAATATGGTGCAACCATTGATAAATTTATGGGTGATGCAATCCTGATTTTCTTTGGTGATCCAGACTCACAAGGTGTGGAGCAGGATGCGAAAAACTGTATTGATATGTCGATTGCAATGCGCCAGCAGATGAAATTTCTCCGTGAACGTTGGGTGAAAATGGGCTATGCACCTTTACATATTCGTATGGGGGTCAGTACAGGTTATTGCCACGTTGGAAACTATGGTGCTGTACATCGTATGGCGTATACCATTGTGGGTCGTGATGCCAATTTAGCAGCGCGTTTGCAATATGCTGCAGATATCGATGAAATTTTGGTTTCAGATGAAACCTATAAGCTGATTAAAAACGATTATCTTTGTGCCCCAAAAACCCCGATTGAACTGAAAGGGATTCAAGGTAAGGTGCGCACTTGGCAAGTGATGGAAAAATACTCTGCAACCAAGAATGAAAATCAACAATGGTTTGATTATGAGTATAAAGGCTTCCATTTGGTGCTGAATTTAGAAGAAGTGCAAAACTTTGAATATCCAGAGCTGGTTGAAGTATTAGAAAAAATGGTGGAACGGATTAAGGTTCAGCAAAAGCTTACCAATTCTCAAGGTGTTGCAAAGCTTAATATTGAAGACGAAGTCAACTCAAATTATTTGTAAAATCCTTAAATATTAAATTAAATACCTAAGCCATTAAAAAACCACTCATAAAGAGTGGTTTTTTTGCCTATATGAAAAGCAACTTAGTGGTTTTCAGAAGCATGGTTAATTGTATACTTTGGAATTTCAACTTCCATATCTTCATCAGTGATTTTAACTTGGCAAGATAGACGCGAATCGGGTTCTAAGCCCCAAGCGCGATCGAGTAAATCGGCTTCAATATCATCCATCTCTTCGAGCTCATCAAAGCCTTTGCGTACAATCACATGGCAAGTGGTGCATGCTTTAGACATGTCACAGGCATGTTCGATTTTAATACCATTATCGAGCAAGCTTTGGCACAGATTGGCGTTTGGTTCAACTTCAAACTCAGCACCATTTGGACAAATTGTTGCATGAGGTAGTACTTTAATACGTGGCATAGTCGTTACCTTAAATTAGTTTGAGTTAGACCAATCATCAAGTTTGGTGCCTTTGAGTGCATGATCAATATGTTGATTCATACGTTCTGCTGCAAAGGCATCGCTATAAGTTTTTAACTGTTCAACTGCATGCTCAATCGATTTGATATCGTTTGTTTCAAGCTGGGCTTTTAAAGCTTCAGCGGCTTGGTTGAGCGCAGTCAGTTGTTCAGTACTGAGCAGATTGGAGTCGACCTTTAACGCCTGTGTTAAGGCTTCAAGTTCACGCTGTGCTTCAACTTTAGTTTCATTGAGATGGCGAAGATTTTTATCTTCTTCAGCGAATTTATAACCTTCTAAAAGCAAGCGTTCAGTATCGGTCTCAGACAATCCATAAGAAGGTTTAATGTCGATTTGCGCATTGACCCCTGATGTGGTTTCTTTGGCTGAAACAGTAAGCAGGCCATCTGCATCGACCTGAAAAGTGACTTCAATACGTGCCTGACCCGCGGTCATTGGTGGGATACCATGTAATACAAAGCGACCTAAGCTGCGGCAATGCTCAACTAAGTCACGTTCGCCTTGCAAGACATGGATCAACATGGCGGTTTGACCATCTTGATAGGTGGTGAACTCTTGACGGCGTGCAACAGGAATGGCTGTATTACGTGAAATTAAGCGTTCAACCAAACCACCCATAGTTTCTAAACCGAGTGACAGTGGGGTAACATCTAAAAGTAATGAGCCATCCTTAGAATTCCCAATGAGTTGATTCGCAGTGATAGCAGCGCCAATCGCCACAACTTCATCAGGATTGATGGTACAAAGCGGCTCTTGCTTAAATACTTCACGCACCACTTTCTGTACAGCATAAGAGCGGGTTGAGCCACCAACAAGAACTACATTTTGAATATCATCGAGTTCAAGTTTTGCATCACGCATGACACGTTTACACACATTGATCGTCTTATCTAATGCCACTTGAATGATTTCTTCAAATGTCGTGCGATCTAGCGTGAGGTGGTGTGTTAGAACTTTAATATCAACAGAGGTAGCATCACTGAGCGCTTCTTTGGCTTTACGTGCAGAAACGATAAAGTGTGCATATTCTGCATCATCTAAGGTTTCAATATTCAGTTGTTTTTTTGCCCATTTAACAATAAGGCGATCTAAGTCATCGCCACCCAGTGCGGTATGACCGCCTGTAGCTAAAACTTCAAACACACCTTGAGAAAAGCGTAAAATAGACACATCAAATGTACCGCCACCTAAATCATAAATGACATAGTTACGGTCTGTTGTTAGATTGCTCTCTTGATCTAAGCCATATGCAACAGCTGCAGCGGTAGGTTCATTGAGTAAGCGTAATATATTTAAACCTGCGAGTTCAGCTGCATCACGTGTAGCTTGGCGTTGCGCTTCATCAAAGTAGGCTGGAACCGTAATCACAGCGCCATTCACCGGATTGCTTAAACTTTGTTCAGCGCGATCTTTCAGTTGTTTTAAAATTTCTGCAGAGATTTCTACAGGTGTTTTACGACCTTGCGCTGTTTCAAATGCTGGCATTTCATTATCAGCACCTGCAAGCGTGTAAGGGTGTTGAAATTTAACATCTGCTTTAGAACGGCCCATAAAGCGCTTAACAGAAACAATGGTATTTTTAGGGTCAGCAGTAATAAACGGTTTTGCTGCGTCGCCATATTCGGTCGAATTTTTAGAATAATGTACAATAGAAGGAAGTAACACGCGACCTTGCTCATCGTTCAGTACTTTGGCTTTGCCTGATAATACCGTAGCAACAAGAGAATGGGTTGTCCCTAAGTCGATTCCAATCGCAATACGGTGTTCATGTGGCGCACTTGATTGTCCTGGTTCAGCAATTTGCAAGAGTGCCATTTGTCACATCCTTAAAATAAAAACTAAAAACAAATTCAGGTAAAACATATAATGAAAGTTAAAATTTAGAAATCATCATCTAAACTAAAATCTTCATCATCTAAAAGCTGATCTTCGGCTTTATCAATATCATTCATGACTTTTTGAAAGAATCGTAACTTGCGCACCGTGTCACGTGCTTCAGCCCAATCTTCATCCTCAAAATCAATTTTGAATTCACGAACTAAGCCATCAATCCATTGTTGGACTTCTTTTTTTAAAGAATGCAATTGTTCGGTATTGGTTGCTTCATCAAGCTGCTCACGAATTTCTAAAGCAGATTGTAAAAACTCAAAATCACTAATTGATTGATCTAAGTGATGATCTTGCTTTTTGAGTGACAGTAGATAAGCAGCACGACTGTCTACATTGGATAAAGCTTTATATGCTTGATTAATTTCACTTGATTTAATCAAAGCTTTGTCTTTATCTTCAGCTTTATCAGGATGATATTGCTGTTGTAGTTTTAGGAAATTAGCTTTTAATGTCGCTAAATCAATATCGAGTGCTTCCGGGAGATCGAACAACTCAAAATGACTCATGGGAGATACTCATCCACGATGTTTTACAGGAAAACGGTGTAATTAAATGTGATTAAAACAGTGCAAGACACTGTTTTAACATGAGAAAAAGCAGGGCAGATTATACAGTGAAAGATTCACCACAGCCACATTCACCTTTTTTATTTGGGTTATTAAACTCGAAGCCTTCATTTAGACCATTTTTAACATAGTCCATTTCCATACCATCGAGATAAACCAAACTTTTTGGATCTACAAAAACTTTTACACCAAACTGCTCGAACATTTGATCATGAGTGTCGATATCATCAACAAACTCAAGTACATAAGCTAAGCCAGAACAGCCTGAAGTTTTCACACCAAGACGAATACCTTCACCCTTACCGCGATTCTTTAAGTAATTGCTGATATGAGTTGCAGCATTTTCAGTTAGATTGATCATGAAAACTCCGTTAAAAAATCATCTGCTAAATTTGACGAACAGATATTAGGCTTTAGTTTTCTTGCTACGGTAATCTTCAACAGCAGCTTTAATTGCATCTTCTGCAAGTACAGAACAGTGTACTTTTACAGGAGGAAGTGCAAGTTCAGTTGCGATGTCGATATTCTTAATCGCCTGTGCTTCGTCAAGCGTTTTACCTTTTAACCATTCGGTTACGAGTGAACTAGACGCAATTGCAGAGCCACAGCCATAAGTCTTAAAGCGAGCTTCTTCAATTACACCACTGTCATTCACTTGGATTTGTAAACGCATTACATCGCCACATGCAGGTGCACCCACCATACCTGTACCAACATTTTCTGCATTTTTATCCAACACACCAACATTACGAGGATTTTCGTAATGATCTATTACTTTTTCGCTATAAGCCATGTTGCTTCTCCAAACCTCGGGGTCAGCGTTGATAATATGTATTTCTACAATCTAATTTGGTGGCATTTTACTGATTTTCAATAAAATGCCGCGTTTTGATTTCAAGGAACTTAGTGTTCAGCCCATTCAACTGAATTTAAGTCGATCCCTTCTTTGTACATATCCCAAAGCGGAGAAAGCTCACGCAATTTCTCAACAGCAGCTTTAGTAATCTTAATTACATGATCAATGTCTTCTTCAGTCGTATAGTGACCAAAGCTAAAACGAATTGAACTATGTGCTAACTCGTCAGAAAGACCGAGGGCACGAAGTACGTAAGAAGGTTCAAGTGTTGCAGATGTACATGCTGAACCAGAAGATACAGCAGCATCTTTTAACGCCATCATCAATGATTCACCTTCAACAAAGTTGAAGCTAACATTTAAGTAGTTTGCAACATTGTATACAGGGTGGCCATTTAAGAAGACTTGTTCTAAATCTTGTAAACCGTTCCAGAGTTTGTCACGGAGTACACGTAAACGTGTTTGTTCAGCTTGTAAAGATTTGCCAGCAAGTTCAAATGCTTCACCCATACCGACAATTTGATGGGTTGCAAGTGTACCTGAGCGCATACCACGTTCATGACCACCGCCATGAATTTGTGCTTTGATACGAACACGCGGGCTACGGCGTACAAATAAAGCACCAATGCCTTTAGGTCCATAAACCTTATGACCTGAGAAGCTCATCAAATCGACTTTCATGGTAGAAAGATCGATTTCAACTTTACCTGCAGCTTGTGCAGCATCTACATGGAAATAGGTTTTATTGGCACGTGTTAACTCACCAATTGCAGCAACATCTGTCACAGTACCAATTTCATTGTTCACCATCATCAATGAAACAAGTAGCGTATCTGGACGAAGTTCAGCTTGAACCATTTCTGGGGTAATTAAACCAGTTTTAGGTTCAGGTTCAAGATAGGTAATCTCAAAACCTTCTTCTTCTAATTCACGACAAGTATCTAAAATTGCTTTATGTTCAATTTTACTTGTGATGATGTGTTTGCGTTTAGAACCGTAAAACTGAGCAACACCTTTAAGGGCAAGGTTATCAGATTCAGTAGCACCAGAAGTCCAGACAATTTCGCGTGGATCAGCTTTTACTAAATTTGCGACTTGTTCACGTGCATATTCAACTTTTTCTTCAGCTTGCCATCCATAAGCATGTGAGCGAGAAGCAGCATTACCGAATGTACCATCAAAGGTTAAACACTCCATCATGCGTTCTGCTACTTGAGGATCAACAGGCGTAGTTGCTGCATAGTCAAGATAAATCGGACGTTTCATGTCAAATACCTGTAACCGATAAAAGGGCTGAATCAAGAGGTGCTGAATTTTGGCGAACCGCAACGGTTTGTACGTTGTCACGAGCTACTAAATCCGCAAGGGTGATTTTAGCTAAATAATCGGCAATATGGAGAGAGAGTTCTTGCCATAAATCGTGAGTTAAACACATTGCACCATTTTGGCAGTTGCCTTTGTGGTCACAACGAGTCGCATCAACAGTTTCATTTACAGCTTCAATAATTTCTAAGACAGTAATTTCTTCAGCATGGCGCGCTAAGTGATAACCGCCATTTGCTCCACGAACACTTGAAACTAAGCCATGACGTTTAAGTTTAGCGAACAATTGTTCAAGATAAGCGACAGATATCGTTTGGCGGGTTGCAATTTCTGCAAGCGTAATCGTTTGTTCAGGTGGCTGCAATGCTAAGTCAAGTAGTGCAGTCACTGCATAGCGACCGCGAGTAGTTAGGCGCATGATTCGATACACATGTTTTAGACTAGATGTATGAATTTTATGAATCCTGACTAAAATAGTCAAGTATTTTTAAGTTTAATTCTGACTAATTTAGTCAGAATTTATTACTTGAACAAAAATTACTGGAAAATTTCAATTTTTGTTCAAGTTTTATGAAAATATTTGCCAAAGATTATACACGACTAATGCCATAAATAGAAAGCCCAATACGCCTAAAGCCGTATATAAACGTTGTTGGTTGAGCTGCAAGCGTTTAACACGATTTTGATATTGTTTCACTTCAACTTGAAGTGTGTTGATTTTAGAGCGTTGCTGATCAATCTTTTCAAGCAAAGGGGCAATGCGTTTTTTTGATGCTTTTGTCTGGCTGTCATCATCTGGATTGGTTAACCATTGCTTCCAGTCTGAAAGCAATTTAGGGGCAGTTAAGTGTACAACTAGATCACGGAACTGTTCCTTGAGCAGGTTATCGCCTTCCAGACGCATTTTTTTCATGCTACGACGATTAGCAAAGACAAAAATTTGGATGAAATCGATGAGTGTACTACTCACAGAAAGGTCAATAGCTTTTTCTGGAGGCTGTAAATCAAAAAGAATACCACGATCTGTAAATTGAACATAAAAGTCAAAATAAGGAATATAACTATTCATTTTAATTGTAATCTGCTGTCCGACGAATTTTTTTGCCTGTAAGCGAACAACACGATCATGTTTTAATACGAAAGAATAAATGGTTTCCAATATAATCATGACAATGTTTAGCAACAAACGAGAATGACCTTGCTTTTGTTGCGATTCATTCATAAAAAATTCCTATAGCAAAACAGAGAGTCCGATCTCTAAATAAATTTGAAACAATCTCATCCATGACTTGAAACACAATATTTCCACAATGATATAAAAATTATCTTAATAACCATTGTCGAATTGCCAAGTGTTCCTTAACATTAAAACAATTACTTTGCTTTGTAGAACAGTTTAGCAAAAGGTTCAATAGTTTTATTTGATAATATAGCAATATTTTCTACATAATTTGGTCATATAGGTCATTACACGCTGGAGTTTGGGGTAAATGGAGCAAGATATGAAAAAGAGCAACAAAGAACAAACGGATCTTTATGAAGATCAAAATGAATTTGATGAATCTCAAATAAAGCCTAGAAATCATAAAAAGTCAGCATTAGATTTCAGAAAATATACAAAACAAATCTGGTTGGCAGGGTTGGGAGCGTTCTCCAGAGCCGAAGAAGAAGGCAATAAACTCTTTGATTCTCTAGTCAAGGTGGGTGAGGAGCTTGAATCCAAGACAGTTGAAGTCACAGATCAGACAGTCAATAAAGTCACTGAAAAAACCAAAGAGTCAGTTGCAGAAACCAAAGACAAGGTTGAAAAACTTTTAGATCAGCGTGTAAATCATTCATTAAACAGAATTGGTTTAGTGACTGCTAAAGATCTTCAGCATTTGGAAAACTTGATCCTGCAACTTCACAATAAGGTCGATGCGTTGGCTGAAGAGAACCAAAACTTACGCGACCAATTGCTAAAAAAAATGAAATAATTACCATTAATCCAAAAAAATCGTAAATTTTAGTCGTAATTTTTGTGAAAAGCGTGTTTGGAGTCTTGCGTTTCCCCCCAAAGCATTGCTATAAAGTCGTCATGGCCTTTGATCTACAGCCTTGGAACTTAAACAAACGATATAAGAGGACGTAATCTTCATGAATAAATCAGAATTAATCGATGCGATTGCAGAAAAAGGGGGATTGTCAAAGTCCGATGCTGGTAAAGCATTAGATGCGACTATTGCTTCAATTGGTGAAGCGCTTAAAAAAGGCGACACAGTGACTTTAGTCGGCTTTGGCACATTCAGTGTTAAAGACCGTGCTGCTCGTACTGGTCGTAACCCTAAAACTGGTGAAGAGCTTCAGATTAAAGCAAGCAAAGTACCTAGCTTTAAAGCTGGTAAAGGCTTAAAAGACTCAGTAGCTTAATCTGAGCTTGTTAAAAGCGCGCCTTTGTGGCGCGTTTTTTATGAAATATATTAAATTATCAGTGATTGCTCGTTCATTCATTTCACAATTTCAGTTAGAATCCTTACGAAATATAATATTGGAATACTCATGGAATCGTTTCGCACTCTCATAAGGGGCTGGTTTGGTAAAGTTCTCCTTGTGTTATTTTTAGCGCCATTTGCTGTGGTTGGTATTGAAGGCTATTTCAGCGGTGGGCAAAAAGCAGACGTAGCTAAAACTGTTAATGGTCAAGATATTTCTAAAAAAGAGTTAGAAACGGTTACAAAAGGCTATACAGATCAATTATTGGCAAATCCTGCTATACATGGGGATGAGTCTTTATTGAACAAAGAATTTATTGCAAATAAAGCACTTGATTACCTAATTAGCCAAAGTCTTTTAAGACAACAAGCTGATAAGTTAGGTGTGACTTTGAGCGATGCTCAAATTGAACAGAAAATTGCACAAATTCCTGCTTTTCAGGAAAATGGTAAATTTTCAAATACACTATATGCAAACTATTTACGTTCACAGGGTTTAACTAGCCAAGCCTTTATCCAAAATATTCGCCAAGATTTTGCCTTAAGCATTTTGAGCTCTACAATTTCGGATAATGCACTGATCAGTAAATTGGATATCCAGCAAATTGCCAACTTGCAATCTGAACAACGTGAATTATTCTTATCAAGCGTTAAACTTGATGACTATAAAGCCAATGTTAAAGTGACCAATCAGGAAATTGCAGATTATTACAACAAGCATCAAAATAAGTTTAAACAAGTTGCTTCAGTGGATGTGGACTATGTGGTGCTCAGCCCAGCGACATTGACACAGCCAAATGCGGCAGTGACTGATGCTGAATTACAACAAGCTTATACTCAGTTTGTAGAAAAATATAAGCAAAGTTTGAAGCGTGATGTTAAACATATTCTGATCACGACGGATTCTCGTACGCCTGAGCAAGCTGCTACACTTGCAAATGAAGTGTATGCAAAAATTCAGGCAGGTACGTCATTTGCTCAAGCTGCTGCTCAATATTCAGAAGACCCTGATTCTAAAGCGAAAGGTGGTGCACTTGCTGCCTATGCGCCAGGTGCCTTTGGTGATGATTTTGATAAAGCTGTGAACTCAACAAGCAATGGTCAAGTGTCTAAGCCTGTTAAAACTCAATTCGGTTATCATTTGATTGAAGTGAATACACCAGTAGATTCAGTGCCATCATTTGAGTCGAAAAAAGCTGAATTGACTGCTGAGGTTTTAAAGAATAAATCAGCCAACTATTTCTCAGACACTGTAAATAGTTTAAATGAGCAAGTGGTTAACAGTGATGCATTGGATGTGGTTTCACAAGCAGTGAAGACTGTTCAAGTTCAATCTGCAAATAATGTGAATTTAACGACAACCAATCCAGTTCTTGCTGATCCTGCTGTTAAATCTAAACTGTTTAATGAAGATGTGAAAAGCGGAAATACGACGGCTTCAAGTAATATCCAAACAGCCAATGGTGATGTTGTCTGGGTTAAAGTTCGTAAGTATCATCCAGCAGGTGTACAGCCTTTAGCGCAAGCAACTGCGCGTGTAAAAGCACAATTGATTGAACAAAAAGCGTTTGATGCTGCCCATGCAAAATTAAATGCCATGATTGCAGATTTCAAAAAATTGCCGGCTCAAGAGGTTACTGCGAAATATCAGTCTAATTTTGTCCATGCGGGAACATTCACACGTTCAAAAGGCCTTAAGCGTGAGATTGAGCGCGTTGCCTTTAGCCAGCCAGTACCTAAAGCAGGCATGTGGTCTGTCAGCACTGCCAAGCTGCCAAATGAGTTAGTTGTTGTGGCTGTAGCGAATGTGAAAAAAGTAGATACTGCTCAGATGGATCCTGCTGAAGTTCAGCAACTTACGCAAATGTATCAGAAGTTCCGTGGTGAACAATTATTAGATGATTATTCACGTTATTTAAAAGCACAAGCAAAAATTAAATAATTGATCTTCTCTGATTAAAAAAAGCGCCTCGGCGCTTTTTTTTATGTGAAATGAAATATAGTGTGAGTACAGGAGCTATATCACTAAGATATGATTAGCGGATGTCTCTAATCTTTTTTAGATCTGATTGCGATATTGGCTTGGGCTAAGTTCAAATTGTTTCTTAAATGCCTGGCTAAATGCGGTTTCAGATGAATATCCCACTTGGTGTGCAATCTGCTGAATAGGCAGTTGTCCTTGTTTGATCAGCTGGCTGGCAAGACGTAAGCGATGTTGTTGCAAGTAGGCTAAAGGTGTTTCCCCAATAATTTGATTAAATAAACTGGCAAATTTAGAACGCGACATACAACAGGTTTCTGCTAAGCTTTCTACGGTCCAGCTCTGTTCTGGACGGCTGTGAATGGCTGCAAGTGCATTTGAAAGTTCAGGGTGCACCAGGGCATTTAACCAGTTATTGTGATCTTGCATTTGCTCAATATAGTCACGTACACACTCAATCATCAAAATACTGACGACGTGGTCCATAATTTTATTTTTACCTGCCATGGTTCTACGGGTTTCAGCAGAAACAAAATATAATCCAATTTTAAGCCATTCAGGTGCCTCATCACTCAAGGCATTTTGAATATGTAAATATGGTGGGAGTGCATTGATCAATGGACGAGCCATGATTGCATTCATATGGCATCGTACAGAAAGGATAAGGGTCTTTTCTGAGCTTCCTTGACCAAATTCAATTGCGTCTTGTCTTAATCCATCAAACAGTGATTCTATATTGAGGCTTTCAACTAACTGCGTGTCTAAATGATTTTTTACAGTATGTGCTAATCCTGCTGGGATTAAAAACATATCGCCGGTTTGTAGTGCAACAGTCATTTTGGGTGAAAATTCTAAATAAGCATTTCCATACAGAACAATATGCGCGATCACGGCATCTTGTTTTGGGCTCTGAAATGACCAATCACCTTGAGCTTGAAGGTAAATATATTCTGAATGGTTGAGATGAATATCATCAAAAATTTTACTTAAAGCATCCATAGATTCAGTTCAAATTTCCTGTTCTCAAATAATAAAAATGTTTCATGCTATTAAAACATGTGCGCAAAGGACAAACTCTATGTTGAAGATGCCAAAGACTTTTTCATAGGTTTTATGGACGCTTACAACTGTCTTTAAGTTGAATTTTACATAAATATATAACTAAGTAGAAAGATAGGGAAGATATAGCCATGAATGCACCAGTTCAACTGACAGAGCAGCAATTGCAAGAATTAAAACCAAAGTCAGGTTTGGCACTTGATAAAAAGCGTTATCTTTGGATGATTAGCCCATCACTTCCAGTGATTGGGTTAGGAATTTTAGCGGGATATCATGTTGCACCTAAGCCACTAAAAAAAGTTTTTGCATTGGGTGGGCCACTGGTACTGCATGTGATTATTCCAGCCATTGATTCATTGATTGGTAAGGATAAAAACAATCCGACCAGTGAAGATGTAAAATTACTTGAGCAAGATCCGTATTATTCACGTTTGGTCAAATCCTTTATTCCGATTCAATATGTCGCCAATGTTTATGCTTGTTATTTGGTGGGTCGTAAACAAACATCACTTTTAGATAAGATTTTGCTAGGTGTTTCAATGGGTGCAATTAATGGTATTGCCATTAACACAGCACATGAGTTAAGCCATAAGCATGACCGTATGGACCATATTTTATCGCATTTGGCATTGGTTCCATCAGGTTATAACCATTTCCGTATCGAACATCCTTATGGACACCATAAACGCGCTGCCACGCCTGAAGATCCAGCTTCATCGCAAATGGGTGAAACCCTCTATGAGTTTTTACCACGTACCGTCATTGGGTCATTTAAATCAGCGATTGAAATTGAAACCAACCGTCTTAAACGTAAGGGCCTTGGATTCTGGTCTAAAGATAATGAGTTATTGCAAGGCTGGACAATGACCGCAGCATTCCATTCGTCTATGGTCGGGTTATTTGGTAAAGGTATTTTGCCTTATTTAGCAACTCAGTCAGCTTATAGTATTACGTTGTTTGAGATCATTAATTATATTGAGCATTATGGTTTATTGCGCCAAAAAGATGAAAATGGCAAATATGAACGCACAATGCCTGAGCATAGTTGGAACAATAACAACATCGTAACGAATTTATTCTTATATCAGTTACAACGTCATTCAGATCATCATGCCTTTCCGACACGCCCATTCCAAGCGTTACGTCACTTTGATGAAGCACCTGAATTGCCAAGCGGTTATGCAAGTATGCTGTTGCCAGCGATGATCCCGTCGTGGTGGTTTAAAATTATGGATAAGCGGGTATTTGATCATTACAAGGGTGATTTAAATAAGGCCAGTATTTATCCAAAACGTCGAGCAAGCATTTTCAAAAAATTTGGTGTCGTGGACAAATTGTTGAATAAGTAAAATTTAATTTTAAGATAAAAGCCCAGAATTGGGCTTTTATTGTTTTTGAGCATTAAAAATATCCCAGCATTTTTAAATGTTGACTAACGCTACTTTTAGTTGTGAGTCATCCTTGTTAAAGCATAAGCACTTGTCGCTCAATTTTAATGAATGTAAAAAAAAATCCCTGAAATACTATCTTTCTTTTTCTGTTTATTTCATAGTATTCAGCAATGGTATTTTAAATTTACAAATGTAATTTGGAACTTCGTATGAAATGGGAAGAAATAGGCAATCAACCGTGTTCAATTGCGCGTACATTATCTGTATTGGGTGATCGATGGACCATGCTTATTTTACGTAATGCTTTTATGGGTTTACGTCGTTTTGATGATTTTCAAGAAAATTTAGGTGTGACAAGACATGTATTGTCTGAACGGCTAAAACGTTTGGTTGAGCATGAAATATTGGTTAAAGTGGCTTATGTCGATCGACAAGAGCGTTATGAATATCGCTTAACTGAAAAGGGTTTAGATCTATATCCTATTTTATTAACCATGGTGGCATGGGCGGATAAATGGATGGATGAGGGTCTGGGAGCGCCTATGGTGTATCAACATACCGTCTGTGGTCATGAGTTTACTCCGATATTGGTTTGCTCAGAATGTCAGCAGGCGGTGAATGCGAGACAGGTGAAGCCAATCGTTACCTCTGCGTTTTTCCAATACTTAGCGCAGAAAAAATTAGCTTGATTGCTATTCCCTAGATGATTTTTCAATATTTATCATGAATTAATTTTAGATTAAGTTGTTGGTAAATTTCATAAAAATCTAAAGGCAGGGGCACTCATTATCTTTAGTGTTTGTGAAAATGTTTAGATGAAGCGTTGCAAGTAATTTGAACTTTTAATTACTGATATTGTTTTTGATTTTTGTTAACAAGATATAAAATATGTGATTGTTCAATTTTAAAAAGATATAATTTAAATTAATAAGTAAAAGTATGAAAAACAGTAACTGTAATCTTAGTTTAGAAAATAAGGTTTATTGCTTGATAAAGAATTTAGAGTTTTTTTTAACAGATAACTTTGATCAAGTCATTCACTTTTATATACTTATTTAACTGATGCAAAATTTTAATAATTTATAAAATATTTAATATGGAGTAATCGAATGGGAATTGGTTCAAGCCCAACAGTCGGAAGTACCTGTGATACGTGCCTACAGAAGTTTACGATTCATTTTCGAAGATGTGAAGATAACATATATGATGGAACTTATGGTTTTGATTGGTACAGACCTGAATACTTTAAAAAATTAACCAACTATAGACCGAATGCAGCAACAAAATTTGGAAACAAAGTTGCTTTAGTCAGTGGTTCGATACAATCATTAAAAGCGACATATACTCAAGACCAAATTACCAAAATTAGCCCATTTGGCACAGAATATATCCCTGCATGGTTAGCAATGTACCCAAGCTCACAGGAGGATAACAATAGTTCTAACCCTGTCAATCAAGGGGTTAGGCTTAATTTAGAGTTGAGACTATTAGATTCAGAAAATAATTTTTCATTAAAAAATGATGGAACAAAGATTAAGTTTGAAGTTTCAAATCCGAATATTATTATTGAACCAGCAGAGTTCAGTGTCGAAGATTTTATTTACGCCAAAAAAATGACGCGAGATTTAGGCGAAGATACTAAAAGAGAAGAAGAGATTTATTATTTAGCTTCAGAAATAGTGAATATTAAGTGCACAGGTGCTTTGCAAAAACATGAAGAAATCATTGTAACAGCAATAAAAGGAGAGACCCAAGAGAAAGTTGGGAAGCTAATGCTTTATCATAATGCTGTGATTCCTACTATATCAGTTATCTTTGTAGACGTTATAACTGATGGAAAAAAACCAAGCCGTTCACATGATTATGAAAATTTTTTAAAGCATAACTCATTTAACCAAGCTTTAATTAATGTAGAAATAAAAAATGCCCCAACATTTGATTTAAACAAATATCGTAGCAAAGACGATGATGTTAATATATCTTTGAATAAATTAAATATAAATGACACGGGTTATTTTTTAAGTGACTTAACTAAGTTTTATAAAAAATATCAAGATAAAAACTTAGCGACTAAAAATTATGTTTTCGTCACAACTGTAGAAATAAAGAATGCAGTTGGTGCTGGTGGTGACAGCGTTACTTTATTTAACTGTCCTCAAAATATATTTAATCAAGTCGTGGTACATGAATTAGGGCATCGTTTTGGATTAGATCATTTGTTTGAATCACAGAAAATTACAGCCAAAGGATCGAGCTTTCAATTTATACAGGGTACTACAGCTAATTTTTTAGATTATGATCATTCGGATGGCGTAAATTTAAAAAATAAAACTGCAGTCAATCCAAATCAAACACTAAAATATTTTTTCAAATACCAATGGGATTTGCTCAGGAAGAAAGTGAAATAATTTATGCTATCGCCAGTTTAGATATTTACTCGCTATATTGATGGGTTTGATCTCATATTGAATTAAACGAATCAATTTTTATGGAGTGATCACAAACAATTTGCAGGTTTAGGGATACCTGCCAAACGGCTTAAATGGCGGGCAACCAGTCCTGTATTAAACTTGTCTTGTAGAACAGCATTATCAATTGCTGGATTGATCGTTTTCATTAAAAATTTAATCAGTGGACGAGTCGCAGGAGAGTGGCCAAACTGGGTATAAAATTGACGTACTGCATGCAACACTTCAAAATGCCATGAGGTCAGTTGTAGATCTAAACTTTGTGCCAACTCTTGGGCAACCTGTTCATTCCAAATGGTGTAGTCTACTAAATGACCATCTTGGTCTAACTCAAAGCTCATAAAACAACCTAAACAAAAATAATCTAAACAATCTAACTTTTGATCGACAAAACATAAAAGATTGATTTTTAAAAAATCGAAGATAATTGACAACCTAGCCCACTATTTTAAACTGATACAACGGCTAAAGTCTAAAACTAGCTGTGCAAATTGTGGGTAAGAAATTGATTTAAAATTTTCAGGAATGGATTCAGATAAAATCTCAGCATCATTTTCAAGAAGATAAAGATTCTGTTTGTTTGTTAAGCGCTGATCTGCTGCAAACAGTACCGCATCACCCATTAAAACAACGTGATCATGAGAACCATACAGTTGATCTAACTGATTCAATATATGGTCTGTATGTATAAAAGAAGATTGAATTAAATAAAGCGTTTTATCTGACATTTAAACTTTCCATCCATAGCTTACCAATACAACACATGATCAAAAGACTGAATAAATTCAGCATTCAGTTCTACAAATTCCAACTCTTGTTGTGATTGAGTAACAAAAGTCGAGGATTTATTCATATTTTCTACTAAAACTGGTGTTAAATCATAGAATTCAAAGCTATCGACCAGATTTGAAGCAAGCTTAAATACGTGATTTAATTGGTCAAAAGCCATTTCTGATTTAAGTAGGCTTAATCCAGCGTCTTTAAGTAACACTTTGACTTTACAGCCAAAAGTTGCAAGCACCATGGTTGCTGACAAGCTTTCATGTATCTGCAATGTATTTAAATTTGCTTGAGTTATCACAACGAGCACAGTATTCACACAAATTACCTTTTAAATGCAACACGCTAATGGGATGATCAACTTAGAATTGAATGATACGATCTGTAGATTGAACAGCATCTGCAAGTTCGCCTAAACCCACAAGCTCAAAGCCTTTTGCAAGATTATCGGCTGGAATTTGGTGACGTTTGGCATTCTCTTGATCTGTTATCCCCCGCGCTAATGCAGCACTCACACAGACAGGAAGTCGAATTGAGAGTTTTTGCCATTCTACAGATAAATTACGTTGATCGTCAGGAACCCATTGCAAGTTGTTCGCAACTTGTACACCATCTTGATAAAAGAAAACACGAAATTCTTGATCTTCAGCTTGCAGTGCCTGCGCTAAACCCAATGCATGCCATGCATGAATTGAAGTCGGTGCTGCGGTGATTAGTAATAAAGTACTCATTTGATGGCGATTCACTTGGAGAATGGACAGTTTGCAACATTCAAACTTGATAATGATAGGTAGTATACAATGATTTTAGGTGACATTTTTATGATATTCTCTAAAATTAAAAAAATCACTCAATAAAATATCTTTATAAACAGTGCTTTATTAACATTTTGAGATTCTTAAGTCACTATATCTCTTATATAATCTGCATGAAATAACCTGTATTTTCTTCCTTTTTCCCATAAAATTGATAAAATAAAATGAAATCTACACCAAATCTGCACCAACAATGAAACTTCCAAAATCAATACAACGTGGATCAAGTTGGCGTATTACTGTAACTTTTGATAATAAGAGATACTCAGCAACTAGAGATACAGCAAAAGAATGTGAACAATGGGCATCCATTAAATTACTTGAACTTAAAACAGGGAAGGCTAATCTTGAACAAGGTATAAAACCAGCATATCCATTTCGACAATTATGTAATAAATATTATGAAGAACATGGTCGCCATATGCGATCGGCTCGTACTATCAACTTTAAAATAAAAAACCTAGACCATATCGCACCAAACCTTGCTGATAAGTCAATTTATGAGTTTAGGCCAGCCGACATTGCAGAATGGCGCAATAATCGAAAGAAAGAAGTTAAGGTGGCCACATTAAGAAACGAGCATGCAATATATTCAGCAGTTTTTACATATGCAATGAAAGAGTTGTTTTTACTTGAGTCTAACGTTTGGCACTCAGTATCAATGCCTAGCAAAGAAAAATCACGAAATCAGAGAATTACTCCTGAACATCAAGATACTTTACTAAAGGTGATGGAGTGGGATGGTTCAACTACGCCAATTAATTCTAGACAATATGTCGCATGGGCTTTTTTATTTGCACTTGAAACAGCAATGAGGCAGGGTGAAATATTGGCGATGCACAGGGCAGACCTAAGAGATGGTTTTATTCATTTACCGATGACTAAAAATGGTGAATCTCGTAACGTGCCTCTATCCAAGGAAGCAAAGCGCTTGCTCTTATTGCTTCCTCCAGAAAATGATAAATTATTACCTATTGATAAGAATATATTTTGTGCCATGTGGATGAGGGTTAAGAAAAAAGCAAAGCTGCCTGAAATTAACTTTCATGATTCTCGACATGAAGCTATCACAAGAATGGTTAAGGTTCGTAAATTACCAGTAGAAGTTTTAGCAAAGATCACAGGGCATAAGACAATCGGGATATTAATTAACACTTATTACAATCCAGATGCACAGGATCTAGTAGAGATGTTTAATGACAGTGAGAGCTAATTAGCTCTCGGTCTGCCTCTTTTTTTATTTTTAGTGGTGAGTAGATCATGGGCTAATCGTGGATTATACAAGGCCTTGCCTGGGGTACCTTGATCTATTGAGATAAGCCGTTCTCTAATTGTTGTGGATGATAGGCTATATTTTTCGGCAAGTTGTGCTGCAGAGACTAATTCAACATCCACTTCCTTCAACTCTTTAACAATCCCACCACCAATATTTTGACCAAGCATTACCTGAGGAGGGGTATCACTTTCGACAGTGATAATGTATTTGATAGCACCCATTCAGGCCACCTGCTTATGTAGTTGATGTTTCAAGTTTTTGATCTTAGCCATTAATAGGCAAGATTCATTGCTATCTGGTGTAGCCAATTCATAATAGCTTTGACTATATCTAACCATTTCGGCCTTGCTCATTAGAATCAAATTTTCAATTCGACAATCTGTTTTATCCTGGTTCTTAAAGGCCACTACATAACCTTCAGGAATAAGGCCGTTTTCCTTTTCCCAAACCATTCTATGTTTTAATTCAAACACGCTCGGCTCAGATGTTTTAACCAGGACATAACCATCTTTAGAGCAAATTCTTTCATAACCGATGGGCTTAGCATTCCAAGTTGGCCGACCTTTTTTAAAACTGGTTTTGTTTGCACTGGTTAGGCCCTTGGTACCGGTATTCCAAGGTTTAGACCCTTTTTCAAAACAACCGGTTCTACCAGTACTCCATTTTTTTCTCTTACAAAGGGATTTTATTTGATCAACAGTAAAAGATGTACCGAATAGAGCATTAGTCTTTTCAGTTAACTCTTTTCGCCCCAAGATGCAATTTGATTTAATAAAATCCAATTGAGCTTGGGTATATTTAATAGCAGTACCTTTTGACATAAATCACCCAATCAGATTTTGAGGAACTTCAATTGGATCGACATTTTTCAATCCCTTATGTTCAGCAACAAGCTTGGCAGCACTTAAGCGCATATTGTTATTCTCAATAACCTGTTTACTGATTTTTTCAACTGCACCGGCTTTTTGGATTTCCGCTTGAAGCTCATCACCTTTAAGATCTGGATTGCTTAAACGATCAAGTTGTGCAAATAAAATAGAATTTAAATCTATAGGTGTATTCATATTTTTATCTCCAGACTGCTTCTTTAAATTTAGCGTCCGCAATTAAACTGTCTATTTCCGAAAATGAAACATTGTTGAATATGTGGGTCATTCGGTTGCCAAATACGGTTAAGTTTCTAGTGATGGAAGAATATTTAAATTTCATTTTCCACCACCTTGGAAACTGAGTTTTCAAGCTCAAATCGACGTTTACGAACCAGTCCCATTAATTTCGGTTGAATGTCTGGATGACGGCCTGCAACATCAATTTCCAAAATATCCAAGGCTGTTAAATCAGATGCATTTTGGATCTTAACAGCAAGTGACGGAGGTTGTTCAGGAGGCGGAGCAGCCACACCTAATTCACTCAAACGTTTATTAATTGCATCCATCAATGGCTTACGCTGTTCTTCAGACCATGATTTTGTATAAACAATAAGAGTATTTGCCTCTGTAGGTGTTTTAGCTTCTAGGGCACGATTGACTAAGTCATTGAGTAAAATTTTATATTGGGCGGATTCTCTTAATGTTGAAGCGGGTTCTTTTAAGCTAAGGTCAAACTCAGTAAGTTTGCATTGTTTAGCCTTACTGATTTCATTTAATTGTTCTTCACTAAAACTTTGAGAATCAACATCCCTCAAAGTAATTTCAATCTCTTGTTCAGATTCACAAGAGTTAATTCCGTCTATATAAATTTGATGGTCTAGGCTGGTTAGTTTTGACGCATATAGTTTCTCTGAATTTATTTCAATTTCTGAAATGTCTTCAATTTTTGTGGCCTCTTTTACTTTACGTGGAGTACGAGTTTTTTTAGGCTTTTCACTGAAACCGTCTTTAATTTCAATTTCAGTAATCATATTGCCAAATGTTTTACCAAATGCCTGAAGCTGCAGTTGTGCATTTTCAGCATCTAATTGAGCAAATCCATTTGCCACACTCAAACATATATCATCATGTTCTGAATCGTATTTAGTACGCAAGATACATGTTGGCATCACAATAAAGATTTCTTGGCCATTCTCCAGATCGTGTGGTTCTACTGGCTTAGTAAATTGAATATCTGCCAAAGTTAAAGATTCACGTTTGATACAGAACTCATAACCAGGTAAAGCAAAAATCGTAGCAGGGAATTGATTTAAGTCATCAAAGTCCATCAATTCGCCAACAGCGCGGCACATAATATTTTTACCAGCCATGAGTGCTGAAAATGCTTCATTACTATTTAATAAATTCATTTTTTATTTTCCTCAATGCTGCATTTGATTTTGTTGTTGAACTTGGTTTATCGGTGGCGCTTCATTCCATCCCATTTGATCTGCTCGAGCGCGACAGGCTTTTGATATACCTGACTCGTATTGAGTGCCTTTGAATGTGTTAATTGCTTTATCAAGGGTTTGAGGATTTTTAGCATCTTTTATAGCTAGAAGTGCATCGTTATAACGCTGAGCCAATGGCTTTTGTTGCTGGCCACTAGCTTGATTATTTTGATTGCGATTCGGTTGTTGAGCCTGCCTTGTGTTTTGCTGGTTGTTGTTGCGTGTAGCACCCTGATTAACTTGGTTATGATATTCATCCGAGTCATAGTCTTTGGTGTCATCAATTAAGAACAAGCCATTTAGCGCGTATTTACGGGCATATGAGCTGGATGCGCCAAATGTCTGAGCCACATCCATACCTTTCTTGCTAATCTCCACACCAGCATGGGCTTTGACAGTAGTTTCTTTGCCGCTTGCATCTGTAAAAATTACTTTTGCTGTAACAACGACTACACCGCCAACTTCTTGAACCTCATCTGTGATAACCAGGGAAGCATCATATTTCTGAAGAAGCGGTTTTACCGCTTCCAGAATATCCTCACAGTTTCGATAGTTGTAATTACCGAAAGTGTTCTTCTTACTTTTTGGCGCTTTTAACTCAAGTTGAATGAGTTGTAATGTATTTTGTGTAGATGAAACTACTTGTTGATTCACTGCTGCATTCATTTTTATTCTCCTTAAGCGCCGTTGTACTGTGAGTTATGGTAATTAATACGTTGTTCTTTGCTATAGCGTGGGCTTTGAGTATTGGCACTGCGTTTAATTGCACGTTGGTAATTCACAAGTTTCTTAACATTCCTCTTAAGCCAGCTCACAGCTAATTCATCCTCCGTGATAGGGCGAGGCATACTGTCAGGAGTTTCTTTAACTAGAATCGAATGCCAATTAAAAGGATTTGCTTTAGCACCACCAAAGAACTCTGCGTCAAAATCAGGGGTGTAATTTAACGATACTTTGACCAAATAAACTTTTGGACCAAGTCGCACGTTGTAATAACCGTTCACGTCCTTACAAATGAATTGTGCGAAAGGGGTGTTATAGCGTTTCTTTTCCATCACTGGCTCCACAAACTGAGTTGTTTTGAGGGTTGTGAATTCACGACTTTTAACACCTTGCTGAAGGGTGATAGGGTTGGGAGAAATACGTTTACTTTTTGGGAACTCACCCTTAGTAAATGGTGTTGAACCTCTAGTATTTACAGGGCTTACAAGTGTCTCTGCGCCATAACTTGAAGGTTGAATTTTGAGCGCTGATGAAACTTGTAAAAGTGAATTTTTAGTATTGAGAGTTGTATTCATTAGAAAGCCTCCACCAAACGGTTACGCTCGATATAACCGATAATTATCTGATTGATATTTCGGTGATCGTTGTAATCTGTGAAGTCGTTATATTCCTTGCCGTTAATGTCTTTGATCTCATCAATTGCTAAGTTGGTGATATCAATTGCAGTAAATTCAGAACCAGGTACGCCGTAGTTATCAAGATGAGATTCAAAATCAAAGCTAACTTTAAGTAAGAAGCTATCAAGTTTAACAACGGCAATGCCAGATGAATTAGAAGTGACTTTTAGTGCTTGAATGCTATATGAAGAAGGGGCAGTGTTAGGAACAGCTACTGCAGGTTTGTATTCAGTGGCTTTTTGATCATATGTAAGACCGATAACGCCTACTGTGAATAAACCACTGATTGCAGCTACTTTGATAAAGCTGAATGGCTGTACACGATGTGTAACAGAAGGGTTGATAGAATTTGGATTTGTATTCATACTAATCTCACTCATTGAGTAAAAGCACATTTGATTTAGAGGTCCAATGTGCTTTTTTATTGTCTGTGAGATAAATATAAGAAAACTTAGTTTTATTGTCAATAATTATTCTAAGAAAACTTATATTTTGCAGAAAACTTATTTTATTTGTGATTTAATAAACAAAAGAAAACCCACACAGGGTGGGTTAAATTGTTGCTAATTTTGTATTAGCACTGAATATTGTATCTAGCTTTATACGATTCAATTGTTTTTAGAATATCTGAACTTTTATCAATATCTGTAGGCTCGGTCAGCTTCAAATAAATTGGAAGGTATTCTTGTTTGTAGGTAACAGGAAATTCCTCACAAATTACTTTTTTGCGTTCTTCTATCTGTGTAGTTGGTGCTGCCAGAGTCCCAAGATACGATGTAATTTTCAGATCCACTTCTTTATATTCCTCAAGAAGCTTTTCACGTTCAGGTGAAATTTGCTCTGGTTTATCGCAACCTAATATAGAAAGGGTTAATAAACATAAAAATGATACGGTTTCCATAAGGTAGATTCTTAGTTTTTTGTTGAAGGGAAAGAAAACCCACGAAGAGTGGGCTTCACATGGGAATTTTTAATTAATTTTTATTTTATCTAAGCTATTGATTATAAAGCGTGGACTGCTATCACCAACTTGAATGACATTAAATTCAATTGAAATTGATTTATGAAGCCACTCACGGTTAATTATATCTGGATCCACAACATTAACATCAAACTTGCCTCTAATAACCTTATCTTCATCATAAGACTTAAATTCAAATGTTCTTGAATCAGGCAAAACACCTTGGAACTCACCTTTATGTAGTTGAGTTATTTCACGAATATTATTGCTATCTAATCTTGTGACAGACTTTGCTAATTGATCTTGATCATTAAAGCGGAAAAAATTATTAGCAAACTCAAATCCACAAAGAGAGTTTTGTTTTTGGAGAAATTTTAAAAAATTAAAAACAGTTTTTGCAGCTCTAGGATGAATCTCACTGATTAACTCCGTTAACTCTTCATCTGTTCCAGTTGCCGAAATTTGAAATAGTTTTGAAATTTCTTCCAAAGCTGTGTCAACCATGGGTGGATCTGCATACAGATCGTTAGCATCTGGTTGTGGTAGGTTAAATTCAAAACCAAAAGATCCTGTTGCCATACCAGTTATCATTAACTGATTATTTAATTTTTGCGGGATCTTGCCTTTAAAGTTAAACTCTCCAGACATAGCAGCAGAAATTGCAGCAACAGCATCGGCAAAGCGCTTAGTCGCTTCTGATGCAAATGTTGCAGAAATTGCATCACTACCATGAACATGTGGACCTCTAAATGTTAATTTAGCTTTTTTAGACAAATGGTAAGGGTTGATTGTCCCTAGTTTGTTCCTTGCCTTATTTAGTCTTTTTTCAATACTAAATCTGTCAAAAATATTTTCCTGTGGAATATTTTTTAGAATTCCTTCAAGAGTTGAAACTTCAGAGGTTAAATTTTCAAATTCATTATAATTCATTGTAATTCCTCCTTCGATTCAATCTGCTTAAGGTCAGTTATCGCTTTTAGGTCTTCAGTGGGAGAGAATGGAACTTGGATAAATCCTTTCCACATATTATCACTTTTTCTATGTGACCACATACTATACCAGTAACTTAATTGTTGAACTGTGTGCGCCGAAAATACAGTGCCTAGTTGCATTCCATACGCGTCAACATTGTATTTAGGTTTTGTAAACTCAGAATCTATTAGATTATTTATCCCAGTTATTAATTCACTTGTTACATCAATCCCAACTGGGAGGCTAAAGAAAGTTACAACATCTATATCACCTGGATCTCTTTGTTCAATATTTTCCACATCTTGACAAAAACTCCCATCAATCCATTGAAATCCATCGACAACACCTAAATCATAAAAGTCTTTTCTAAATTCTAAAAACCCTTTAAGAATCTGAATTCGTTTGGGTGATGTTGCAAACCTTGAGATAACACTATTTATAGAAACAATGTAGGGTGATCGATCATCACTATGTCCTGGTGCGCCTGGTCTTATTGGCGGAATCACGCCAGCCATATTAAATTCTGGTATCACAATACACCCTCTGTATATCAAACCCGATCATTTCTAAAGTCCTGCATCGGGTTCGCAGTTTTTTTAATACAAAAGTAAATAGGTTATTTTATTTCTGAATACGTTTCTAAAAACTCATCTATCCATCCTTGTGCTACTTCTAGATTGGTTATGTCACTCAGTTTTAGATTGGTTTCTTCTGCTTCGTTAAAGCCTTCAATAATGGCTTCAAAGATGTTTGCTTCGGTAATGACCTCTTGTGCAATTTCCGCAGCATCATAGCTTTGCTTGGCTTTTTTAAGTGAAGCTATTTGTTTGTCAATTCCTGCACTAATTTTAGCTAAAGCTAATTTGAATTCTTGACGATTAATCGTTAGCGCAGTTTTGTATTTATTAAGTGTTGCGATCATTATTTTCTCTTTTATTTAAGAAATTTTAATTATCCAACTCGCCAAAATTGACGAGCAGATCAGTAAGTTGCACTACATCTCAGTTTCAACTTTTCCTAATCTTGGATCTACGTTTTGATTTGTATACATATCTAATAGAATCAATTACCTCCCCAACAAAGATACACTCTTCATCAAGAGGTATTATGTTGGGTTTGAACTCAGGGTTTAACGCCTGCAAGTATCTTGAGTTATCAGTTTCAATAACTAAACGCTTGAAAGTCGCTTCATCATGTTTTCTTACAACAATTACATCCCCAGATTGCATTTCATTATACTGAACTGTGGGGTCAACAAGAATGTAATCTCCTTCTTGGAAGGTAGGATAGTTACTCAATCCTTGTACTTTCAAAAAAAAGCATTTATCACAATCATCGGGTAATGGAAGCCAATCCTCTACTTGTGACATATCAACTGATTCTACATTAGTGAACATACCAGCTTGCACCCAAGATAGAACAGGAGCCATTTTAGGGACAACAGGGATAGCGTTTTTTTGATTCTTAATCTCACCACCCTTGCCAGTAAGAATATATTCAGATGTAACACCAAATTCATTTGCCATGGCTTCTAGTGAGGCAGCCTTAGGTAGATAACTGTCTTTTTCCCACTCTGTAACTGCTGGCGAACTTACGCCAGCAATCTTCGCTAATTGCACTTGAGTTAATTTTTTCGAACGTCTAAGCGCACGTATGCGCTGACCAGCAGATTGTTTTTCCATATAAGTTATCTTACATATTGCTTTTATAAGTTTTCTTTGATTAAATAATAAGAAATCTTACTTTTAAGGTGTTAGTGATGACCAAACAAGAAGCATTGGATTTGCTTGGGGTTAATGGCGTAGAACTGGCTAAGCTTTTGGGTATTGAGCCATCAGCAATTTATCAATGGCCAGAAAACAAAATCCCATTAGCTCGTGAATACCAAATTCGAGATTTAGCAAATGGGAAAGAACCAATTACACGTCACCAAGTGGCATAGAAACCACCTTGAGCTAAGTATCAACACTTAGTACTCAAATTGAAACGTGAATAAATTTAAGGATTCACATATGGAAATTAATTTAAGCCGAGAAGCCCAAAACGCAATTTGGCAAATGATAAGTAATACACCGGGATTTACGCCTAAAGATATTGCGCAAGTAATTGGG
Organism: Acinetobacter sp. RIT698; assembly: GCF_009668065.1. Classification (NCBI taxonomy): domain Bacteria; kingdom Pseudomonadati; phylum Pseudomonadota; class Gammaproteobacteria; order Moraxellales; family Moraxellaceae; genus Acinetobacter; species Acinetobacter sp. RIT698. The sequence continues at coordinate 3,402 of NZ_WJYH01000011.1, read as the reverse complement.
GATTCACATAACACTATTTGCAATTACGCAAATATCAATATGCCCAACCATTTACCCAGTATTAAAAAGTTAGAAGCAATTCTCTATTACACCCAAAACCCAGCGCTGTTAAAAATTTGGGCGCATGAACTTGGTTTTGCTTTAGTTCCAGTGACATGTGACCGCAGTAAGCATCATGAATTGTCGATCTTTGAAGCAATGATGCAGCACAACATTAAGTCAGGAAAGACTAACAAAGCTGTCTATGAAGCGTATGAGGATGGAGTAGTAACACCACAAGAATATGAAGAGATTCATCAATTGACATTGCATCTCATTGAATTGGCGACAGCTGTAGATCAAGCAGCTTTAAAACAAATGAAGAGATATACATCAGGCGCTGAAAAAGAAAAAGCCTGAGGCTCATATCCCAGGCTTTCCTATATCCATAACGAGGTGGAATGAATATGAGTTCAAATTTAGCACAAATTTCATTCATTTTAAAGAAGAAGCCTGACGTATCAGATCAGGCTTCCCGTAATTCACCGCGTACCCAATACACCCTAAACGACTTTTCGGAGTATCGAATGGACATCAATCTAGCACAAGAAAAAGAGCCAGGCAAATACATGAATGGCGATGTGGTTGTGTATATGAATCACATCAAAATAAAAGACTTACAAACGGTAGAAGCGTATCAACCGAACAATCATTACTGGTTAGAAGGCGGCAAGTTGGTAAAGGAAGCTGATATGCGCACAGCCACTTTACCAGAACTATTTCATAAACGCCGTTTAGATGAAATCGAGCAATCGATTGCGGAGGTTTCATGAATAGCCATTTTCAAATTAAACCTGAGCATAAGCAGACTCAGGAAATCCAATCATTTTATGAACCAACTTTGCTTTTGTTGGACCACATTCATGACATCAAAAAAGGCAATTTAAGAATGCGTGGTTACAACGAAGATAATGCTGCTGTAACCAAGGAAGAATTGGCCCAAAAGATGGCTTATCGATTCAAGATCACGATTTGGTTATCACATCAGGTTATTACGAGCTTGATCAAAGCTGAACAGATCATTTCATTTGGTGGGTACGTAAAGCCTAAGGTCGGTGAAATATGAGCTTAGATGCAACAGTGTGGGCATGGAAAGCTACAGTCTCAGGTGCAAGTGAAAGACTTGTACTTCTATCACTTGCTGATCGAGCTGGAGATGACCATAAGTGCTTCCCCAGTTTAAAACGGTTAGAGAAAGACACCACTTTAAATCGAAAAACGATTATCAAAGTTTTAGACGAACTTGAACTTAAAAAGTTGATTAAATTTACAGGTGAAATTAAAGGGAATGGCGTAAAAGTCTATCAATTAATTGGAGTGTTTGGACGTGAAGATAGTTCAGATACCAATACCAAAAAGGGGACTAGTACCAAAAATGACACTAGTGTTTATTTAGGCACTGGTTCCAAAAATGGTATTAGTACCAATAATGGAACTGGAACCAGTACCAATTTTGGTACCGAGACCAGTACCAATTTTGGGACACAGAACCTCCCAAGGAATCTCTCATTAGAATCTAAAAATAAAAAAGACTGGCTTTGTTTGAAAAAACTTCGTTCTGAATTAGATCAAGCCGATCCCACGGTAGTACCAAAATCGATTATCGAAGCAGGTTGGTTTGAACGTGAGAAAAAAGCATTTGAGCTTTTCAATGCTGAAAATAATCTTTGTGATGATCTCTTGATTTACCACTTCGCTGACACACTTTTGAAAAACCGTCACAAATACGATAAAGCGCAAAATGGAAAATCCAGTGGTGAATCTGATTGTATATTTTTCTCATCACCTCAACAGATTTACGTGTTTGCCAACAAACTCGCTCAACTTCCTGATGTCATCGATAAATTCAGTATGCCTGGTGAATCCTTTGAAAAACTAGCAAGCCGCATTGCCGCAAAACTCTCAGATCCAAATGAACTCCAAAACTGGAAATCGCATCTGCAGGCTGTTGGATTTAAACCTAAGGGTAGAGGTACTGCGTAAGTGGAAATCCTCTCAATCGCTGAATATCAAAAACTTTACGGTGGTAGATCCAAGAAGAAATCTAACTCGAAGCGCAATACTCGAGTTAAAACTCATCAAGGTGAAAGTATCGGTGAAACATTGTTGGCCAACCAGCTACGAGTTTTAAAAATTAGCTTTGAACAGGAATATAAATTCCATCCTAAACGTAAGTGGCGCGCTGATTTTCACATTATGGGCAAGAAGATATTGGTTGAGGTTGAAGGCGGTGTTTGGAGCGGTGGACGTCATACAAGGGGTAAGGGGTATATCGGTGATATGGAGAAATACAACGCTGCAGTGGTAATGGGATATCAGGTATTACGGTTTAGTACAGATCAAGTGAAATCAGGTTTAGCGGTTCAACAGATAGAGACAATGGTGGGGGAGTAAAATGACAGCCACAGCAAACTTTGAAAAACATAGAGATATGACAATCGTTCATGATTTACGTCGTTTGCTATTTAAGCCTAGTACGTCACGAGTTGATTTTACTCTTCTTGATTTAGCACAAAAAACGATGGATGGCTTTAAAGATGGAGTGGGGGGACCATCAGTTTATGGAAGTAAAGTAAACAGCGCTGCTTTAATGATGCAAAATATGGCTACAGAAGAATATGCACTAATATGGGCTTTAGTACGATCGATCAGTCCAACAGATCGCCACTTTGCTTTATTGCATAACCTACTTACTAGTGAGATCCGTTTAAAGTTTCAAGCTGATAGTTTTCAAACAAAAAAAATAACTACAAAAGAGGCGGCAAAAGGAGTAGCACGTACTGCATTAGTTCAATTTTTATTTAAACGTGGAGTGTGCACTAAATGTAATGGTAAAGGTTTTATATTTTCTAAAGTTGAAAAGAAACACATCGAATGCAGCAAATGTGAAGGTAGAAAGGAAAACTCATACAATCAGTCTGAGCGTTATAGAATTTCAGGTATGAATATAGATCGTAAAGCGTACATTAGAACCTATGATAAATATGAGAAATATGCATTAGAGATATTAGGAGAGTGGCGAATTAATCTAGATAGCCATTTAAGAGGGTACTTTTTCAAAGTTGCAGAAGAATTTGATTTGTGAGAGAACAGATGTAAAAATAGGAATTCATTTATTAGAATCTGGTCGTATTAGGATTATCCAAGACCAATTTGTTCATTAAAAGAGTTTATTCATGATTTATATTAGCACTTTAAAAGAAGAAGATGGAAGTTTTAGTTTTTATCGTATGCCAATACCAGCTGATATTCTTAAATTTGAGTCTATGAGTGGCATGGTTTCGTTGCAATTAAATAAAGGTGAGGAAATTTTTACAGTTTATTACGATGATTATTTAAGTCCTGACGATGTAAAACAATTGG
>NZ_WJYH01000109.1:0-2373 GCF_009668065.1 Acinetobacter sp. RIT698 | reverse complement strand
TATTATGTTTGCTCGAATAGAATAAATAATATCCATTAATACTCTCCTTCCTATTTCTTCAACATAGCCATAGAAAACTAAAAAAATTTGAATAGTTAATATGAGGTAGAAGTTTTAATATTATGAGTTAATCATCATTTCGGACACATCCTAACTCTTCTGCTCGATCATACCAAATAGCTCCAAGAACTTTATTCTTTCTAGTACCGATACCAAAATAATAGCATCTAGAAACTTCATAAACCGCTTCAGATGAGCCTCTTAAAGCTGATTGTAAATATAATAAAAACGCTTTTTTTTGATTTTTAGAAACATATACTCCTCTTTCATAACTAACAGCCAAATCATACATTGCATCAGGCCATTTCATTTCTGCCGCTTTTTTTAGATATTCAGTTCCTTTGACATAATCTTGTTCCAAAAAATGACCACCATGTAAATACCATGTTGCAATTGCGTAAGTTGCTTCTGGAGATCCTCGTTTATATGCAAGGTCTAATAGCTTATAAGCTTGTTCGTAATCTGGAATATCTTGTTTTACTAGCTCGCGGGCTGTTTGTATCAATTCATCATTTTTCAAAACTTTCTCCTTTTAATTACACTTATCCCCCCTACCTATTGCTCCACAAATTAGATTATATAAATAAATATCACTCTCTAACTGTTAAAATAATTTCAATCTATTAGTGAATAATCCTTCTAATCTTTTCACAGTCTGTTTCATATCCATTGAGTGGTAAACTATTTAACATCGATTCAAATTGCTGCTTCTTTTTTTGATCATTTGAATTGATCATTGATTTGGATTGACTAGAGAGAGAAGCCATTGCTTCTGAATAGCATAGGTTTAAGCTAAAAGAGTTTAGTACACTTCCTAAATAGAAAGCTGTGATAACCAATAAGAGGTAAATTATAGCAAATAGAAATATTTTTAAATTTTTCATATTTATAACCTTACATTAACAACAAGAATAGAAAACTATAAAACAGCCCCTGTGGAGCCTATAAACAAATACAAATCGTAACCTCATGGATTAAATCCCAACATCTTTTATAATATTTCTTTTGGAGAAAACTAAATCTTACATTCTCAACACTATCTAAGATAATTAAAACTATTTTCCTTTATCATAACTTCTCTCTTTTAGCTTAACATCAAAATATTCTACCCAATTTTCCAACATTTGGATTTCATCTCCAGATACGTTTTTAGATCTATGTCTACTGATAAATTCTTTTATAGTCAAACTGTTAAAAATGTAAGACAATAGATAAATGAGTTATTCAGAACATTTTAGACGAAAAGTTTTAGCTAAGCTTGAGGAAGGAAATTCTATTCGAGCCGTTGCCACACAATTTGAAATTGATAAGAATACAATTTTAAGTTGGAAAAAAAGTATAGAGATCAAAAGAACTCGACCACGCAAACCATCAAAAATAGATGATGATGCTCTGCGAGCAGATGTTGAACAATATCCTGACGATTATCAATATGAACGTGCAGCACGTTTTGGCTGTGGAGTTTCTTCCATTGGCGATGCATTAAGACGCCTAGGGATTACCGTTAAAAAAAGACCTTACTCCATCCGCAAGCAAAACCCGAAATCAGAGAGCAATACTTAAAGACTCTGGGTGAGTTAAAGCTCAAGCATCCTATCGTTTATCTGGATGAAAGTGGCTTTAAATCACATGAACAACGCCCTTATGGCTACTCTAAACGTGGAACACCTTGTTATGGATCATATAATTGGCAGTTGAAGAATCAAACCAATGCAATTGGTGCAATATATCAAGGTGGCTTATTTGGAGTTGGACTATTTGATTGCAAAGTGAATTCAGATGTATTTCATTTTTGGGTTAAGGAATTTCTTATTCCAGAATTGCCGAAGCAGAGTATTGTTGTGATGGATAATGCGACCTTTCATAAAAGGTCAGATACTCAAGAATTATTAGAGCAACATGGACATCATATATTATGGTTACCACCTTACAGCCCTGATTTAAATCCTATAGAAAAGATGTGGGCCTGAGTGAAGAAGAAAAGGAAAGAATGGTTAGTAGATTCTATCGATATGTTGTTCAAATTATTCTTTCAAATATGTATGAGTAATTAAACGGTTTTACTATAAGTCATTGATTAATAATTCAGTATCTTCTAACTTTACACTTTCATAAAAAATTAAGCTTTGATCATGATTTCTTGAGATTTTATCACCACAAGTGACCAAAAGAGCAGTATAAAAATCTACTCTTTCATTCTGTTCTAGACCTTGATTTTCTTTAATCTCATAGTCGATAGAGGTCCATAAATAAGTCGGTATTTTTTCACTAGGCAACCTCATACATATATTCACAACTTTAAATTTTAATAGA
>NZ_WJYH01000108.1:0-2466 GCF_009668065.1 Acinetobacter sp. RIT698 | reverse complement strand
TCGCATGTTTTTGATTCAAACTTTATAAAGGGGTAATTCAATGCAGAAACTGACTTTAGCAATATTGAGTACTTTGGCTTTCACTTTGTCATGCACAAGTGTATTTGCTGTAGATGGCACCATTACAGTAAATGGTGTGGTGACGGATCAAACTTGTACATTAAAAGCTGGCCGACCTTTTACTACTGGCTTGAAAGATCTAATGGTTAGTATGTTTTCAATACCTAAATCATGGTTTACTACAAATCCAACATCAACGGGGTACGCCATGCTTCTGTTCTTAACAAATGCTGATGGTACAGCTAACTGTGATGTAGCAACAACTCAAGCCTTTAAAGGAGTCCATCTCAGTGTAAGTTCACCAACAACTGATTTAGATGCCACAAATAAAACTTTATTGGTGAATAGAGCCATAGGTGCTCCTACTAAAAATCCTGTGTTCATTGCAATGTATGCAAACAACGGTAAAACTGTGAATTTTTCTGAACCTTGGGGAACTCAAGCGAAAAGTTTAATCTATAATTTTAATGGTGAGACATATCTAGTATACGGTGTAGCATATGTTTCCAAGACAGGAATTGTCGATGCTCAGAATTACACGGCAAAGATAAATTATACCATGCACTATAATTAAATTTTTTATGTTGGTTTTAGTTGGGAAGTATAGGTTTACTGGTGCCTTAGAGCGTAAAATTTTAAAAACTGCAATTCATTGCAGTTTTTTGCTTCATCATTTATTAGGATTTTATAAAAATAAATCTCTATCCTTAAAGGATTTGTACAGTCTCATTCTAGATTGAAAAGTTAAATGAATTTGTAAGGGTGATGTCTCACTTTTTGTAGAGGGATGCCAAACCTTGCGCTGCTAAATCTGTAGCGGTGCCTCTCCTTAGTTATTACATTCTTACGCTGTTACATTCTTGCGCTAAAAACAAAGCAGTGCTTTGTTTTTGCTCAAGCACTTTTTCTGTTGCCGCATGTTAAAAACAATCTGTATGACGATATGAGGTAAAAAGTAAAAGAAGTTTAATTTATATTGTGTTAAATTTTCTTTATCGTTTTTAAGATATTGTTTTTAAATAATTAAATTTTAATTATTACTTTTAGTAAAGTGTTTTAATGAGAAAAAATCAATGTAAAAGTGTGATGTATAAAGCATTATATGTAAGGTATTGTTAACCAGTTTTATTTTAATCTGTGAGTCATTCCGAAATAAAAGCAGCGTTTAAACTAAAAAATAACCAGAGTCGCATCTGTTTAGCATGACTCCTTTATTTCAATTTTTTTTAAACGGTAAAGGGATAACAGTCATCACACGAACACATTCATTATTAAAATTTACGAGATTGATTTCATGAAAAAACTCACTTTAACTGCATTCAGTGCTTTGGCTTTAAGCTTGACGAGTAGCAGCGTATTTGCTGTAGATGGAACAATCACCGTCAATGGTGTGGTGACGGACCAAACTTGTACATTACAAGGTTATAACAATGCAACGGGACTTCAAGATATAACGGTTAAGATACTCACTGTGCCTAAATCATCATTTTCGCCTACAGATCCATCATCTTCAGTACAGAACACTTTTACTCTACAATTAACAAATGCTAGCGGTACGGGTAAATGTGATGCTGCCACAAGTAAAGCCCTTCAAGGGATCCATCTAAGTGCAATTTCAGCAACTGACTTAGATGCAGCCGATAAAACATTATTGATCAATAAATCCCTAGATGCTTCTACCACCAACCCTGTTTTTTTTCGAATATTCAATTACGCTGGTGTTCTTGTAGATTTTTCTGCGCCTTGGGGAACTCAGGCGAGAAGTCCAGTGACTCCAGACATTACTGGTTATAAAAGATTTATAAGTTATACTGCACAGTATTTTACCAAGACTGGAGTTGTTGATGCTCAAAATGCGCATGCAATAGTCAATTATACCATGCACTATAATTAATTTTGGGTATGTGGATTTTAGCTGCTAAGCATAGATTTACTGGTGCTTTAGAAAGTTAAAATTTAAAAAAACTGCAATTCATTGCAGTTTTTTTGTCATTCGGCTTGTTGCATAAGTCTTTTTTAAAAGCATAGATCGATATAAAAATTCCTCTCATCCCCACTTTCTCACAAAGAGAGAAAGCACTTTGAATAGCAATATGATTTACGCCACACGATCATTTTTGATTGATGAACGAAATCGATTGAATATCATTTTATAAAAAATCATAAGTGTTTTAATGAATATTCAGTCAATGATGTTGATGGGTAATACTTTGGATACATATAGCATATCTCAATAAGAAAGCTGGATGATAAGGTCATTTATATGATTGAAAAATGATAAAGCATATTATTTTAGTCAGGTTAAATTTGGACAGGCAAAAATGATTTTATTTATATTAAATCATATTTCGATATGCTGTAAATGGTGTTTAAAATTAAGATAAAATTTAAATTTTGATCATTTGT
>NZ_WJYH01000107.1:0-2538 GCF_009668065.1 Acinetobacter sp. RIT698 | reverse complement strand
TAATTTAGTGTTGGTATAAAAATAAGGTCAAGCTTTGCTCAGGATGGAAGCGTACGATGTTCGAAAGAAAATATCTAAATGTTGTATTACTAATATTGAGTGTTTTAGCGATGAGTATGACTCATGCTGCGACTTTACAAGCCTTGACTGACGAACAATTGTCAGAAACCACTGGTCAAGCACTGATGAGTTTGAGTTATATTGCACCAACAGATATTGCGAATTTAGAGGCTCGCCGTACAGGTGGAGATAGTAGTGTTGGGTTTTATAAATTAGGCTTAGAAGCGAATGTTGAATTAAATGCAAATATCAAAAAACTTCAGTTAGGTTGTGGTGGTATCAATGGAAGTGGCGGTTGTGATTTAGATTTAGATAGCGTTTCTTTTGGCTGTATTACAGGCGCAGCAGGTTATTGTATTACCTCTGCAACAACAAACCCGAATCAACCTAGTGGTCTTGATAGTAATAACGCCATCAGTAATCAAAAGAATATGAAGGATTTTGTCTTAACAAATCCTTATTTCCAATTTGCAATTAAAAATCCTAATAGTGCTTCTACTCGGGAAGTGGTGGGTATACGCATAGGAGCTGAAAAAGCAGAAGGTCCATTATCTATTGGTAATTTAAATAGTTTTAGTGGTTATTTTACAGGAAAGGCAAATTTAACCATGTTAGGTGAAACAAATGTTTCTCCTGTAACTTCAACAACCTGGAATTCAAAAGCAATATCAACGCCTAGTGCTTTTCTGGGGTTAGATGATGCTACAATTTTAGATGTACTCCTTGCTTCAGTAAAATATAGTGAAATTACTGCAAATTATTCAACTGTAAGTAGAAATGGTTTAGCTGTTTCTGTCGTTGGTAACCGTGTTAGTCAAGCAAAAATAATAGGTTTAGATTTGAGTTCGGTTGTAGATGATATTATAAATGGTACTTCAACCACTTCAGCACTGGAGTTAAATACCAGTAACTCTTGTGTGCGGATTTTGGGTGCTTGCACAGGATCTTTTGGGGCAAATGTTGGTAATCTTTTACTACCAAGATTAAGAGGTGGTATTTCTGATTATATTAAACAACAATTAGCAACAGGGCTTGGTACTTCTGTTTCGGGATTGAGTACCTATCAAATGCCTTATAATTTAAGTAACGTGCATCAAATAGATGTGAATTCAAATACTTTTGGTATTGCTCTATCTGCACAAAATTTACAATATCCTGACTATGCAGCAGCAGTGAGTAAAGGTTGGAGTATGTATCTTCAAGATGCTTTTACGCTTAATATTTCAGATAAAGTAAGTAATCTTGTGAGTAATATTGCTTCAAGTTCAAATGCGAAAGATGGAAATATTACTTTATTAGAACAGCCTTATCGTAATTGTTATGGTTCATTAAAATTCTGTTAATTTTTGGCTTCTAGAGGCTTAAAAATAAAGAAATTTAGCACTCATGATGAATCAGCTTTCTATATCAAACGTTTTAAAACCCACTTCATTCCAGTGGGTTTTTTATAGTTTAAATTGTATTCTCGCAGATGTCTTTCGTGTTGGAAGAATAGTTTAAAGTCATTTGGCTACGCTCAAAGATAAGCGTTTCTCTTGGTTGATAAGTGCCTATTAGCGATGTTGGATAACCACCTACAAGACCAAACATTTGGAAGCTGATTTGAGTGGCTGAGTCTGATAAGGGGGTATTGTTAATATAGCCTTTATCTATACCATTTAAATTTATTCCAATTTGTTTTGAATCCTGATCTAAATAAAGGCCGATTTTATAATTATTTGCAGAGCTATAAGCTATATCAAATTCTTTTTCATAATTAATGCCTGCACCCAAATCAGAAAAACTAACATAGACTTTTTTTGTTTTCGTATCATCTGAATTTGTAAGCCATATGAAGCCTCCATACTTCAGGTTTCCATTTTTGATACCATAAAAATTATATCCTAATGTATATACACCACTCTGATTTCCAGAATGAGATCCTATAGGGATATCTGCAAAGTTATCAATTTTTAGCTCTACTGCGTACATTCCTGTACTCGATAGATTCTTATCGCCTAGAATTGTGTTGTTTGTTCCATTTATATAGTTTTTATAAGATTGCGCAAATGAAGAAGTACTTGCATGATATTGATATGACGAATTCTCGAGTAGAAAACTAGCAGTTGCTCCATTTAAATATGGAAATTTTTTTGCAAGGGGAATCGGGTTCCCAATCATTTGTTGGATTTCAGTGTTTGTTGCATCAAAATTATAACTACATGCAGCCCAACTACTTATACATATTGAATTTATCATTAAGCCGAATATCATTCTTTTCATGGTGTATCCCTTTTTATTTTGAGATTTTACTATAAAGTTAAAATGAAATAGATGTGAAAATATCCGATAAAAAGGTCTAAAAAATTTAAATATTAAATACTTGCTTTAAGTAGATTAATTTTAATTAAAATGTTTGAACTATTTTTTATATCGATCATTAATTTTTTATTTATATTTGAATTTAAATCGTTTTTTATCATTGATAATTTCTATGGA
>NZ_WJYH01000106.1:0-2798 GCF_009668065.1 Acinetobacter sp. RIT698 | reverse complement strand
AAATAATCTTTGTTAGAAAATTTAGATTTAACAAATTCATTTCTCTTCATAAAATTTAGAGAGTAAATATAACTAATAATATAAATAATAAGACTAATAATTAAAAAAATAAAGTTTAAATCCATTATTTACATAACCCCATACTCTTAAATAATGCTTTATCAACCATTACACTAGCACCAGCAGCTGATCCCATTCCTAATACCGTCATCACAACTTGTCCGGCACGCCCATATGGATTGAGTCCAATAACTGTAACTAATCCTCGACCTGCTGCTGCTCCTGCTGCTCCTGCTACTATTGCTGCCTCGGCTTTGGATGTCTCAACAAAAATTATTTTTCTAGTATACATATTATTATTCTTTTTTGTTGCAGAATAGACCGTCTTGCCTGCTTCATAAGCAGTCCACATTAACATAATTTTTCCACCTAATCGCACCGCAGTTGATAATCCTGTTGTATGCTTTATCATTTTCTCATATACATATAACCTTTCCTCAACTGTTCCTATAACACCACTTCCTTTTATCAATAAGTCTTGTAATCTCATATAATCTTTACGGACCTCATAAGCTAAAAATTTCGATTTCAGTGCCTCACCCAAAGCATCAATTGAATATTTGTTAGCCTGAATAAATCTGGAAGTTTCAGCAAAGTTATTTGAAAGGGTTACACCTCTTGTTTTCTGATATTGCTCAGCTAATTCTGCCAATCTATTATATCGGTTCATAGCATTTAAATGAGCTTGCTTATTCAACTCAATCCTAGCATTATACTTTTGCTCATAATTATTTATTTGTTCAGCTGTCAAAAAAAATGCATTTGTTGTCTCATATCCAAAATTAACACTTGGAAGCTCATAATTATCCAGATCTATCTCACCTATTACACACCCATTATTATCATACTTAATTGATGCTAATGCTAATGATTTTCTATATTCAGCTTCACTAATCACCCCTTCTAGACTAATATTTTTATCCATTAAAATTGATATCAATAGCTCATTATGAATAGCATGAAAACGCTCATCAAACCTTGAGTCTTTTCTATGTATTGCTAACTCTTGCTCAACCCTAAGAGCAATATCTTTCATAGCTTTCAATTTAGAATTATTTGCAGATATTAAACTATGGGAGATAATAACAACCTGCCCTGGTCTCAGTTTTTCATTTAAATTCCCAGATTGTAAAACATCAATATGTGAATTATTTAGCCTAAACACCCTATAATCATCCGCTGTAGGTTTATTCTGATATATTCGACTCAAAAAATCACTAATAATTTCGAATGACATCAAAATAATATATCCACAATCACTTTGTGATTTTAAATATACATCTTTTATTTTATTATTATCTTCTGAATTTTTAGATATAGTCGACTTCAAACTAGTTTTATCAAATTTAATTTCCGCATCTGATTTATAGTGCCTTAAAATATAACCTTTAAACCATTTATCATTTAGATAAACATCTGCTTGTACTTTTTCAGAATTATCATCAACCTTTATTAGGAAAGTCTTGTTCTTACTAAATGACATAAACTTTGAAGTATAAATAACTTTTTCACCAATTTTTTTAGTTACCTTATACTTAAATTTTTCTATAGATAAATTATGTGGAACTTCCTCAATATACAACTGAGCTATTCTAGGAGAATCATACTTAGCCATTTTCATCCCCATTCTCTAAAAAACTTTCAATTTTTTTATTTAAAACATGTAAAGTATAATTTTCTTCTTTATCTGAATAAAAAGTCTGAGTGTATCCCTTTTCATCAGTTACTCCATAAAAAGTATGCCCTAACTCATTTATTAAAACATATTCTGTATTCTGTAAAGCTTCTTGAGTATCTTTATCCTTAACCTCAAATGCCAAATTATACATTCCAAGCTTTGGTATTAAAGGAATAGTCGAACTCATCATCTCTCCGCCCAAAAACTTATGCTGCCCCGCCTTACTCTCAAACTTACCCGCAGTGGTCGGTAAAACACCTGCACTACTAATTTCAACTTGCGAACCATCTGCAATCAAAATAATTTTCTTATCCGCTTTAATCTCAATCTTATCTTCAGTTGAAATAATCTGAATACCTTTACGTGCAATCAAATCCGCACCATCGCCTTGTGCTTGGATTTCAACTTTACCTTTCCCTGCAAATAATCTTGCCCCTTCTTGTGCCGCAAAAAGACTGATCTTTGATTGTGCATGTGCGACTATATTCTTTTGGGTACTCAATTGAATACTATCACCCGCAGTTTCATAGATTTGTCGATCGGCAGAAAGATGTAGATCTTCATTAGTAGCAAGCGCAACCGAATTGGGTGAAGCCAATAACATGAGAGCTTGCTTAAAGGTATCTGCTTGGCTTTTTGCTTCACTGGATTCACCTTTTTCCAAAGATGAAATAAACGATTTCAAATGATCTAAATTTTCTAAAGGATCAGTTTGCTGATTTTTGGCAACTTCACTTAAGGCCTTAGAATTATTTAGGCTACTTTCTAACTGACTTTTCACTGCTGCTGCATCGAGATGGTTACCTGAAGCTGAATCTTGAGCATAGGTACTCAGTAGTAGCCCCTGTCCTGCACGCACTGCTCCCCATTGGTCTGTTCTTAGTTCAAAGCCTTGGCCTCGTCCTTCACTGGTATCAGTTTCTTTAGGATCACTCAGATTACCAAGGTTAAGTTGACTCGCGCCGTGACTGCTTTGTAGCTGGCTGCTGATTTGGTCTGTGGTATCGTCAAATCTAAGCTGGCCATAGCCACTGCCTTTAACTTCTCGACTTTTGATCCC
>NZ_WJYH01000105.1:0-3197 GCF_009668065.1 Acinetobacter sp. RIT698 | reverse complement strand
TCTGTGATTTATCACAGTTAACTACTCGCTGACGAGGCGGTAGTGAATCATTAACAGAATATATTTGAGTTGAAATAATTGTTTAAACTCGTTTTAGTTGATGTTAGCAAGCAATTGTTAATGTTGAATGAAATGAGCACTAGCGATAAAACTGAATCAAGCGTTTTGGTATATGAATTAAATTGAAGCTGTATAGTGATTAAGTTCACAGGCAACAAATAGAAGTGATTAAGTTCACATTGTTGATCCTCCTTGTAGGGATTAACGACTGTTTGGGGTTGTATAGTCAAGTAATTAAGTGCATGTGGTGGATGCCTTGGCAGTCAGAGGCGATGAAAGACGTAATAGCCTGCGATAAGCTTCGGGGAGGCGGCAAATATCCTGTGATCCGGAGATTTCTGAATGGGGAAACCCACTTACCATAAGGTAGGTATCGCATGATGAATACATAGTCATGCGAGGCGAACGAGGGGAAGTGAAACATCTCAGTACCCTTAGGAAAAGAAATCAATTGAGATTCCCTCAGTAGCGGCGAGCGAACGGGGATCAGCCCATTAAGTTATATGTGTTTTAGCGGAAAGCTCTGGGAAGTGCTACCGTAGAGGGTGATAGTCCCGTACACGAAAGGGCACATATAATGATGACGAGTAGGGCGAGGCACGTGAAACCTTGTCTGAATATGGGGGGACCATCCTCCAAGGCTAAATACTCCTGACTGACCGATAGTGAACCAGTACCGTGAGGGAAAGGCGAAAAGAACCCCTGTGAGGGGAGTGAAATAGATCCTGAAACCGCATGCATACAAGCAGTGGGAGCCGACTTGTTCGGTGACTGCGTACCTTTTGTATAATGGGTCAGCGACTTATATTCAGTAGCAAGGTTAACCGTATAGGGGAGCCGTAGAGAAATCGAGTCTTAATAGGGCGTTTAGTTGCTGGGTATAGACCCGAAACCGGGTGATCTATCCATGAGCAGGTTGAAGGTTGGGTAACACTAACTGGAGGACCGAACCCACTGTCGTTGAAAAGCCAGGGGATGACTTGTGGATAGGGGTGAAAGGCTAATCAAACTCGGTGATAGCTGGTTCTCCCCGAAAGCTATTTAGGTAGCGCCTCGGACGAATACCATAGGGGGTAGAGCACTGTTTCGGCTAGGGGGTCATCCCGACTTACCAAACCGATGCAAACTCCGAATACCTATGAGTACTATCCGGGAGACAGACTGCGGGTGCTAACGTCCGTAGTCAAGAGGAAAACAATCCAGACCGCCAGCTAAGGCCCCCAAATTATAGTTAAGTGGGAAACGATGTGGGAAGGCATAGACAGCTAGGAGGTTGGCTTAGAAGCAGCCACCCTTTAAAGAAAGCGTAATAGCTCACTAGTCGAGTCGGCCTGCGCGGAAGATGTAACGGGGCTAAAACTATATGCCGAAGCTGCGGATGTGCACAATGTGCACGTGGTAGGGGAGCGTTCTGTAAGCCGATGAAGGTGTATTGAGAAGTATGCTGGAGGTATCAGAAGTGCGAATGCTGACGTGAGTAACGACAAAACGGGTGAAAAACCCGTTCGCTGAAAGACCAAGGGTTCCAGTCCAACGTTAATCGGGGCTGGGTGAGTCGACCCCTAAGGCGAGGCCGAGAGGCGTAGTCGATGGGAAATTGGTTAATATTCCAATACTTCTGTGTAATGCGATGAGAGGACGGAGAAAGTTAAGTCAGCCTGGCGTTGGTTGTCCAGGTGAAAGGCAGTAGGCATGCATCTTAGGCAAATCCGGGGTGCTCTATGCTGAGAGCTGATAGCAAGCTAGTTTACTAGCGAAGTGGCTGATACTATGCTTCCAGGAAAAGTCTCTAAGCTTCAGTTACACAGGAATCGTACCCTAAACCGACACAGGTGGTCAGGTCGAGTAGACCAAAGCGCTTGAGAGAACTCTGCTGAAGGAACTAGGCAAAATGGTACCGTAACTTCGGGAGAAGGTACGCTGCTGACGGTGATAGGACTTGCTCCTTGAGCTATTGGCAGCCACAGAAACCAGGCCCCTGCAACTGTTTATTAAAAACATAGCACTCTGCAAACACGAAAGTGGACGTATAGGGTGTGATGCCTGCCCGGTGCTGGAAGGTTAATTGATGGGGTTAGCGTAAGCGAAGCTCTTGATCGAAGCCCCAGTAAACGGCGGCCGTAACTATAACGGTCCTAAGGTAGCGAAATTCCTTGTCGGGTAAGTTCCGACCTGCACGAATGGCATAATGATGGGGGCGCTGTCTCCAGCAGAGGCTCAGTGAAATCGAAATCGCCGTGAAGATGCGGTGTACCCGCGGCTAGACGGAAAGACCCCGTGAACCTTTACTGCAGCTTGACATTGAACTTTGATCTTACTTGTGTAGGATAGGTGGGAGGCTTTGAAGTAGTGACGCCAGTTGCTATGGAGCCATCCTTGAAATACCACCCTGGTAATATTGAGGTTCTAACTCTGTCCCGTTATCCGGGACGAGGACCATGTCTGGTGGGTAGTTTGACTGGGGCGGTCTCCTCCTAAAGAGTAACGGAGGAGTACGAAGGTGCGCTCAGCGTGGTCGGAAATCACGCGTAGAGTATAAAGGCAAAAGCGCGCTTAACTGCGAGACCCACAAGTCGAGCAGGTACGAAAGTAGGTCTTAGTGATCCGGTGGTTCTGTATGGAAGGGCCATCGCTCAACGGATAAAAGGTACTCTGGGGATAACAGGCTGATACCGCCCAAGAGTTCATATCGACGGCGGTGTTTGGCACCTCGATGTCGGCTCATCTCATCCTGGGGCTGAAGCAGGTCCCAAGGGTATGGCTGTTCGCCATTTAAAGAGGTACGCGAGCTGGGTTTAGAACGTCGTGAGACAGTTCGGTCCCTATCTACCGTGGGCGTTGGAAATTTGAGAGGATCTGCTCCTAGTACGAGAGGACCAGAGTGGACGAACCTCTGGTGTACCGGTTGTGACGCCAGTCGCATCGCCGGGTAGCTATGTTCGGAAGGGATAACCGCTGAAAGCATCTAAGCGGGAAGCCTACCTCAAGATAAGATTTCCCTAGGACTTTATGTCCTCTAAAGAGCCGTTGAAGACTACGACGTTGATAGGTTGGATGTGGAAGTGCGGTGACGCATGAAGCTGACCAATACTAATTGCTCGTGAGGCTTGACTATACAACACCCAAGCAGTTGTATA
>NZ_WJYH01000104.1:0-3318 GCF_009668065.1 Acinetobacter sp. RIT698 | reverse complement strand
ATTTCCATATTAAAAAATAAGATGCTTAAAATATAGACGATGTATACTATATCATTGTACCCTCTGACGAACGATCTCTACAATTCCTCTTTCAAACTTGGTTTTTAGACGCCCTCTAGCAGAATATTATTTACAAGATGATTTGATGATTTATTTTAGAATTAACCAAGATCAGAGCATCTTTTTAGTTCTAAACAATGCTTCATCTATAAGGGCAAAGAAATAGAACACCAAACTCTATCAGACTTTAAAAACCTGGTTAACCCATGAATATCAGGTCTTTTTTGTTAAGCCATCAACCAAATTTTATAAAATTCCTGAATATCCGACTCTAAAAACTCATCACAGTCACTGTCGTATACAAATGTTTTTTGTTCTAATAAATATTCAGCTTGATGTTCCATCAAATATTTCTTTAAAAAGTTTTTAAATTCATTGGCACGCTCAGGAAAAATATGCTCTCCATCATAAAAAATCATCATAATTACCTCTATAAAATCACAAAGCCTCGCCTACAGTTTACATAAAAATGCTAATTAAATCAAAATAAACAATATTAAAGTGAAATATATCACGTTATTTTAGTGTTTTATTATCACCAGATTTCATATAGCGTGCTTAACAAGCTATTATTTTTAAGCTATGAAATTGCCTAAATTATGCTTATTAATTAAAATGCTGAATTGATTCATTCAAGGTTATTTTTTATAATTTTAAAATAAATCAATGATATAAAAATTCAACAGAATAACTCAAATATGCCAATCATTCTTATTCTATTCAATTTTTTTAATATCCTATCAGTAGTGATCTTAATTTTAACGAGATTAAAAAGTTGAAATAAGTGTATATTAGGTAAAACACAAGCTAGTCGATAGAGCTAACATGAAATTTGAGATAACAACAGAAATTTTGATCAATGCACCCATTGATATCGTTTGGAAAACCCTAACAAATTTTGAAGATTATAAAAATTGGAATCCGTTTATCATTGATGTTTCAGGAGAAATCCATAAAGGTGGCAAAATCAATGTCACCATACAAAATGATGCGACAAGTAAAATGTCTTTCAAAGCAGTTGTACTTGAAAATCAAAAAAATAAACAATTTAGTTGGCGCGGAAAATTATTGGTGAAGGGCGTATTTGATGGGGAACATAAATTTAGATTAGAACAAATAACTCCGGTTCAAACAAGATTGATCCATAGTGAAGCCTTTAGTGGAATTTTAGTAAAACCGTTTCTTAAGAACTTACAGACAAAAACCAAGCCCGGTTTTCAACGAATGAATAATGCGCTTAAAGTAAGATTAGAGAATCAATAGAATTATTCAGCTGGCAAATCGGCTTTAAGTAAAACCAGCATCAATTCCTCTCTATACTTGGAATCAATATAGCTTGGTCTCATCTTGCATAAAGCCCCATAAGATTAATAAAACCATCGCAACAACTCATATTTTAGGAGGATCCTATTGGAGATTGAGTTTGACCGTTTAAGCAATGTGAGCAGGTCTGAAATTATTGAATTAAATACAAATGAACGTGTCCTTAAGCAAATGCCTTTAGCCAAGGGCGTTATTTTTGATGAAGATCAATGTAATGCTTGGGTTAATGAAAAAGAAAGCCTATGGATGAACCATGGTTATGGTCCATGGGCATTTATTGTTGATGGCCAATTTGCAGGCTGGGGAGGTTTACAATATGAGCATGGAGATGCTGACTTGGCTTTAGTGCTACACCCTCAATATTGGGGAATGGGTAAACAAATTTTTAATAAAATTATAAACAAGGCATTTAACGAGATGGGCTTTGATTCGATCACAATTTTATTACCGCCAACACGGAAAAAGTTAACAGGGATCTATTCACTCGGATTTAAATTGGATGGTGAGGTCATCATAAGCAATGAACATTTTTTCAGGTATCGACTCAATAAAACGTCTATCGAAAGAACCGAGTAAGTACTACCCTAAAATACTTAGGTGGGGCTTTCTAAAAGCTTCTTAGCATGAATGATCATTAATCAGATAACCTTTCTTCTGACCTTATCACATCAAGTATTGAAATCATGCTGGTTACGATTTCCAAGACACTGCTTATTTTGCTTTGTTGATTTTTTCTTTAGACAAAATGAATAAATCTTCATTTAGATGAGCAAATCTTTCTGCTAACCATTCATGGGTATCATTGAGCGCTTGATTGTAAAAATGATGTCCAAATTCATCTACAATAAAATCAAATAAAAATTGAGCTGGAAAATTTCCAAGATCTAAGTCTAGTTCCTTTAAGGCGTATTTTTTCAATGAACTAATTAATTGTTCACGCGTAAACTCATCAAATGTAATTATTTGCTTCTTAGCCATAGTCTTCATTCTGAAAATAACAAAGAATCATTACAATACTTATTTAGAATTTATTCAATCTTATCGCGTCTTATTATGTCGTACATCTTGAGTTTTCTCTGGCTATGCTTTAACACCTACGCAACCAATTACAAAAATTACCCAAATAGCAATAAATAAAGTAGTTTTAAGATAAACATAATTTTTAGAATTTTGTAGGAGGCAATAAATTAAAAAATATTCTCAGCATAGTAATAACAGATCAAAAAAAATTTTTTAATAAAAAACTTAAAATAATCTTATAAAGATTTAAAATTATACCAATTTAATAAATTTAGCAATTACTAATACATATAATTTTTTATAAAAGCGATTAAAATCTTTTGGAAACTTATTTCAACTCACTTTAAAGTGTTCTCCCTTGAAAGGCCGGATCTTCTTCTACAAAAAAAACCTCATCAGTACCAATTAAAGCCCATTGATATGTTCCAAATATTCTACTTAATTCCTGATTGAATGAATTAAATAGTTTGACCAGATTAAATGACTCATCATATTCTCCTACATATTGTGTAATTGGAAATTGTCGAAATTCTTCATACATTTTATGTACAGTTACTTTTTTAATCATCATTTTAACTCCTAAGTAAATTGAAAGAAGTTCCCTTCTTTCAATTTATACTTAACTCAATAAAAGCCTAGATGCTATTTTTTTTGCTCTGGGGTTTCTTCAATTTTCTTTGGCTGTGCTTGGGATGGATTACTTTGATTGCTATCAGGTTGTTTATTCTGATCTTTATTTGTCTGTTGCTGCTGAGGCGCTTGTGATTGATTGCCTTGATTAGCATCAGGTTGTTTATTCTGATTGCTACTTGGTTGCTTGGTAAAATTTGACATAGTAATATCTCTTTTTTGTCATTCATATTAATGACTCATTCAAGATGCGCCTTTATTAAATAAATAGATAGTATTAACACG
>NZ_WJYH01000103.1:0-3869 GCF_009668065.1 Acinetobacter sp. RIT698 | reverse complement strand
CTGGGGCATTGGTTGTTGCTAGAAAATATGCATTAATTTAAAGAACACTACTTTTTTTAGCAAAATAAAAAAATGGCTTTATGTCATCATTAAAAATTTTTAATAAATTAGTTCTTTTTGACGATACAAATGAATTCAATTTTGTCGTCAAATATTCATTCAAACTACTAAAACCTATTATCCAGGATGGATCCATGAAGTTAAAAAATTATATATATACTTTAAGTATATGTGCTATATCTGCACAAACTGTTTATGCCACTCCCTATTTTAAATTGAGTGATAAAACAGATTTTAAACGCTATTCGATCTCTATCGGCTGGTTGTATGCAAAACCCTTAGGTGATGCAAATAATATAGATATTACGACAACGATCCCAGCAGGTAGTACTTATACAGTAGGTGATGTCACAACCCAGAATATTCTGGGTGCAATTGATCAATCAACAATTCAAGGGCAACAAGTACATACGGTAATTTCAACTATACAAGGTCTTGGTATATCAAGTCTTTCAGCTGATTTAAGTGGTACTGTTACTTTAAATCAACCCTCTAATTGGACGAGTCCTAATACTGGCCTGGAAGTTGAAGACATTAATACCCTAGGTATCATGTTTAATTATTATTTAAATGATAATATTTCGTTAGAACTTAAAGCGGGTATACCACCTAAGGTTAAGGCAAAAGGAATTGGTGAAATATATGCTCCTGTTATTGGTCAGGTTGATCTGCCGCCAACATCAACGGCACTTATTGGTACAAATAATATCCCCATTTCACAACAAATCTATGTAACTGATCTTGCTCAGTCCAAATATGCAATCAATACTAAAGTTTGGATGCCCGCAATTGAAGCCCATTATCAGTTTGGTATAAGCGGTATTAACAAATTTCGTCCGTATGTTGGTGTTGGCATACTATATGCCTATTTAGAAAATGTAAAAATCAATTCAGGGATTGAAAATGACCTCATTCTTGCGGGTCATCGGGTGCAGAATATTCTCACAGGTAAAGCGGGGGATAGCCTCGCTGGCATAAGTTCAGATGCTAAACCGATTATTAAAATCAGCACCAGAAATACTTTTGCGCCAGTATTTAGTGTCGGATTTAATTATGACTTTAACTCGAATTGGTTTGCTGTAGCTTCATTGTCTTATTCGAAAATGGATATTGACGCGAAAATTGATGTAAATAACCAAAATAACAATCAAAACCTGATTTCAGGAAAAGTTAAAATTGATGTTGATCCATTGATTAGTTACATGGGTATTGGCTATCGCTTTTAAAAAAGAACATTTATACATATCAAAGGCAAACAGTTAAATTAATACCTTTATCATGTACAAGTAATCTATAAAATGGAATGTCAAAAGTATCCATTTTGGAGGTGTGCTATACGGCACTTTTTGTTTTATTTATATAATTTTTCTTAATGATAATATGGAATATTCATATGGATATGCTAATCAGAAATTCTGAAAAAATGTTTAATGATATTTTTTTGCCTGAAGAAACCAAAGAAATTCGGAATGAAGCTCGAAATTTTGCTGAGAAGTATATTAAACCAAAAGCACCTTTATTAAATAATACTATAGAAAGTAAATCCAGTTTTCCAAGAGAAGTTTTTGATCTCATGGCTGAACATGGTTTATACCAAATTCCTTTTGCAAAAGATGTTGGAGGACGTGGTTTAAAATATCCAACTTTAGCGACTTTAACGGTTATGGAAGAGCTTGCTTATTATTCAGCTGGCACCACCTCTGCTTTATTTGATGGCCAAGCGCTATTGGTCGGCAATACGTTAAATAAAGCAAGCTCATATTTGCGAGAAAAGTATTTAAGTAAATTGGTAAAAGGTACCTTTGTTGGAGCATTCGCAACAAGTGAGCCATTAACTAGTACAGATTTAAGTGTTCAATCTATGCAGAGCTATGCCCAAAAAGTAGAAGGTGGCTGGATTGTTAATGCACATAAGCGCTGGATTACCAACTCAGTTGTTGCAGAATATATTTTGGTGTTATGCGCTACAGATAACGGTTTGACCATGTTTTTCATTGATATGGACAATAAAAATATTCATGTTGGAGATCCAGATATAAAAATGGGCAATAAAGCACAGCTAACAGCAGACGTACACATTAACGATGTTTTTATTTTAGATAGCTATGTTGTTGGTGAAGTTGGAAAAGGACTCAATGTTGCTTTAGCTGCTTTGACTCTTGGAAGAATGGGTATTGGTGCGATAGGCGTAGGCATGGCTCAATCAGCGCTTGATTATGCTATTCATTACAGCAAAAACAGAAAAGTTTTTGGTCAAGAGTTAGCCCGTTTTCAACATTGGCAATATACTTTTTCTGACCACGCACTCAATATTGAAAATGCCAGAAATTTATATATTAAAGCTGCTTATCGTTATGATATTGAAGGTAACGCAGAAATTGAAGCAGCAATGTCTAAAATTGCAGGCAGCCAATTAGCTGTAGAGGTCTCCCGAGATGCAATTCAAGTTTGTGGTGCATATGGCTTTGTCCAACAGCTTAAAGAAACAGGGGAATATTATCCACTGGAATCTATCTATAGAGATGCCAAAATTGGAGAAATCTATGAAGGCGCCAATGAAATTCAACGTTGGGTGATTGCACGGAATTTGTTTGGTAGAGCATTTTCTGGTTAATATTATTTAGTTTTCTCAAATATAAAATCAGCGTTTTTATCAATTTATCCAAAAATTTTCGAATAATAATTTCTTTCATAATTCTATTCATTTCTGTGTAAATACACTTTATATAAGCGATAGATAAATAGAACAATCTCATCGTTGAAAATTTTAAGGCAATCCATTTTTAAGCTGCAGGTTAATTATTTTAATCAGTATAAGGATTTAAGTATGTACAAGGAAATTTTGGTTACAGTACAAAATGATATAGCGTATATCAAGTTAAATCGACCTAAAAGCGGCAATGCCATCACGCTAAATCTTGCTGAAGAATTATTAAAGGCAGCTATTTATTGTGATCAAAATAAATTCATACGCTGTGTGGTTCTAAGTGCAGAAGGTCCCTTTTTTTGCACAGGCGGTGATTTAGAAGAGTTTCAAGCTGCTGGTGATAATATCTCAGAATTTTTAAGTAAACTTGCTGGAATTCTTCATCTCGCGATTTCCCGTTTTATTAGAATGAATAAACCACTTTTAGTTGCTGTAAATGGCACTGCAGCTGGTGCTGGTATGAGTTTATCGCTCATTGGTGACATCGTTATAGCAAAAGATTCAGCTCAATTTTGCCCAGCATATACTGGTATAGGACTCAGTCCTGATGCAGGGCTCACTTGGTATTTACCCAAAATTGTGGGTTTGCGACGAGCTCAGGAAATTTTAATGATAAATAAAAAAATGAGTGCAAATACGGCACTTGAATATGGATTATTAACAATGGTTTTTTCAGATGCAGACTTTGATCAACAAGTAAAAGAAAATGTAACTTTGTTGGCAAATCAGCCTTTGCCTGCACTCAATAATATTCGCCAATTACTACTTTCTAGCCATCAAAATAGTTTGGAAACTCATTTAGAGCTAGAAGCACGAGCTATTGCAGCAGTTAGTTTTGATATCACCGTTAAGGAGGGTATGGCTGCATTTTTAGAAAAAAGACGTCCAGATTTTAAAAAAGTTTGAAATACCACCGATCTCTGTTTAAATGAATTTAAACCACAATATGCTTGATGAAATTGTGATTTTAAGTATTTTCCAAACGCTAACGGATGGTCTGACTATTAGCGAGTAGCGAGCAATAAATAGTAGAAAAAGTAAATTACCAATAAAAATCAGATCTACGAATCATATTTTTAAACAAATGCCCCTTAAAAAATTA
>NZ_WJYH01000102.1:0-3991 GCF_009668065.1 Acinetobacter sp. RIT698 | reverse complement strand
GTTTTTTATCTAGTTCTTCGCTAGGTGCTAAGGATATTTTATTAAGTTCTAGCTCCAACTCTACAGTAACGAATAGAATTTCTAAATTATCTGTTGATGCTGAAAAAAATTCTAAAAAATTAATTAGAATTTTAAAGCAGGATGAATTTATTCCAGGTGAGATTTCAAAAACACAACTTTTTCTTGAAAATATACTTTTAAAAGAAATTGATTTGTTCAGGGAAGTTTTTCAAAAGACGTGGTTAAAACTATTTGTGGAGTCCAATACTAATCACATTATTGATTTTATTAGTATGGCTTCTTACTTTGAATATGAAGACTTAGATGATAGAGCTGATGCACTAATCATTTGTGGATGTTCACATGTGGATGTCAGAGTGAATGAAGCAACTATTCGTGTAGTTGAAAGTTGGGAACAAGAAAAGCATGTTGCTTACTTGAAAAATATTAAACCCAGCTCTTATGCATGGTTAGAGACGTATAAAGAAAATGTAATGAATAAATTAGAGCGCAAATGATGTATTTATTAAGAGCATTTTCTTTGCCTAAATGGTCCCAAAATTTAGATAAAACTTTAAATAATTTTGAAACAGATCCGATTACTGTATGTACTAGAACGAAAGATAACGAACTTTCTGTTTGGTTAACTGATTCTACTTCTTGGACAAGTGAACTAACTAAGAAAATTATTACTGCTTTTGCTGTTAATAAAGATGCTCCAGCAACAACGGATTTTATTTTCTTAGATGGTGAATTCTTAAGAGGGGAAGGTGTAAAAATTTCCGAAAAAGAAGCTGAAACTCCGTACACGAGTATGAATAGCTATCATCGAGACTTAAGTGATCTGACTTATGAAAAATTAGGTATAGTATGTGAACACTTAGTAGAGCAATTGAAAGTGGATGCCAATATATTTAGGCTTGAAAAAGCTGATATGGTCAAATGGGTTGTAGATGTGTACTCTGCTGAAGAAGATTTATTTGATCTTGATGATTTAAGTGATAAATGGCAAAAGGCGATTAATCGTGAGTTAGATTCACGTAAAGTTATTGTATGAAATATAATTTTTAGAACTCTCATAGTTTTAAGTTTTTCTAAAATTAACATAATACAGCTTATGCGAAATGTTTGTATTTTTCCTTTTCACATCAATATCTTAGTTAAAGCCGTTCTAGAGTTTAGCGCACTAGAACGGCTTTTGATTGATTTTTCACGTTCCACGATTTTTAAATCAAATTTTTACATAATTGAAAATCATATGAACTTTTTAACCCAATATTTTTGAACATACTAGATTGAATCGCTTTTTTACTGGTTTGGTTAAAACTCTCTAACTTCTAAAGATTCATCCTGTGTATTTGGAAAGTGAGCAAAGATATATTTTTCTTTGCTTTGAAAAAATATATCAAAGCTTTGGCTCATTAAGGGATCATACTGGCTTTGCTTCTGATAAATCGGCGCGATTCGATTGATGTAGTAATTTATCCAATCCGTTTCATTGCTAAAAGCACAATAGTCTTTGAGATCTCTATAGAGATGCTGTAGATCTGTTGAAATTGCATCAATGTTGGGGTGGAAGAGCCAAACCGATATATCCAGTGGTTTAACAGCAATCAAGTTGTAAGGTTGTAATGGATCAAATCGCTCGATTTTATAGAGTTGTGCACCATGTTCGCTATAGCTCGAACACAACAATTTCGTATTTTCCACCTGGAAATAATTTGTTCCAATTTCTAGCTCTCTCATCTGTCTTGAAATTTCAAGACATTGAGGAAGTTTGTTTAAGTCTGAATGCGCTAATTTTTTAAATAACTCAATAGATCTACTGACAACGTAGCCTTCGCCAGTACCTGTAATGATACCGTTATCCCACGAATAAATTTTTGAAGCCATTTCTATGTTGAATTGGATTTCCTCTGATTCTTTTAAAACAATTTTCTTATTGTCTGCTGCAATAATAGTGCTGTCATTTAATTGTATCGCAATGATAAAAGTCATACTTTTATAGTAAGTTTTGAATTATTGATTTTTTATATTAAACTATAATTATAAATAATTTTAGCAAAACTTAATAAAAAGGGTGGGCTATGGCAGGTGGTTCTCAAATTATTATCAATAAAAATGGCATAACCATAATCACTCCAGCAAAGTTTGAAGTAAAAGCTGGGCAGCATATTTTTAAGAGTGGGGCAAAGATATCTTTAAAAATACCCTTACTGCCTGAAAATCAACAAAACAGTCTACGTTATAGATTTGTAGATGATGATTCAGCTCCATATGCGAATACGAAATATACTGCATATTATGAAAATGGGAGAGAAGTCAAAGGTGTGACGGATAAAGATGGCTGGACAAATACTTTGTATAGTTCACATCCACAAGAAATAAAAATACACTTAGAAATATGATGAAATCGCTATGGCTAATAATCAACTTAACACTTCAAATGGTATAACAGCGCCAGAAGGTACCCAGATCACTCAAAAGATAACAAGAAAAAAATCACTATTTCTTTTCTTTTGGATAGCAGAAGAGGATAAGGCTAAAAATGTGTTTTCAGAATCAGCTCATACACGTATGAAAAATATAAAAAGAACAGATTGGTTTGATGAAAACATTCATAAAGTTCATTGTCCACCAGTACATAAATTTTCTGAATTTCAATCTATTACAGACTACTGGTTTAAAGAGTATGGTGGGAAAAATAAAGTGATGGTTAAGGAAATTGGAATATTTTCTCATGCTGCACTTGATGGGCCAATCATAGTGAATGATAGTATTAATGATCCCGATAGAGTCCCATACCAAAATCCCTACACTGGAGAATACAGTTATACACAATTAAATTTAATGGGGTGGAGTAAACTAAATTTTTATTGGCATTCATCAAACCCTCGAATGACTTTTTTTGGTTGTAATACAGCCCATGAAGCAAAGAGTTTTGCAAAGAATATTTCACAATTATCCAATTTTAAAAATGTAGAGGTTGGAAGGCAAGTAGATTCAAGCTTTCCGTCATTTTATCCATCAAGTAGAAGTACTACTTTTGCAAGAAATAAAAATATGGGATGGTTTACTGGTGATACATATATGGTTGCTAGTGAAGCAGGTAAAGGAATGCAGGCAACCTTAGTATGGATAAAAGCCTTACCTATGAGATTTTATAAAAATGGCATACTTTTATATGCTAAGACACAAGAGTTTTTTAATTCACCAGATCAAAAAATATGAAATTTGTAAAAAAACTAATATTTTTAATCAGTTTTGTATTGATTTTAATAGTAATAATTAGTAGGTACTTTATTATGCAAACACAAGCTAATTTTATTGTGGAAATAGATAATACTAAAAATTATAGTCATGATATTGTTGTAAATTATAATAGTGTAAATATTACAAATGGATATCATCGCTTAAATAGAACACAAACATTACTATCCAAAGGTAATATTTATAAAATGGAACCACAAGACTCCCAAATTATAGAATATTATATTAAAAATAAATCTGGCTACCTATATAAAGGTCAATGGAATTTAGAATATCATTCAAATGATGAATCACTTCATCCAAGTAAAAAGAAAGATAACAATAAATATAAACTCATTATTACACCAACAGAAAAAAGTGTTATCTTTTCAAATTATAGAAATGATGTAAAAATAAATGTCGAAGAGGTTAAATATTCAGCTGAAATAGGTAGGAATTATTTTGATGAACCTGTTGACTTGAATTTTTTTACGAAATTTAGTCTCCCGAAAACATCGAAATTTGAACCATATTTATCAGAGGCAGTGCTTGAAAAACTAAAAAATATGCAAATAGAAGAACTAAAGGAGAATAATGCTTATATTGTTGAAAAGCATGTGAAAAAATTAAATTTAAATGATAAAGAGATTCAAGAACTAAAAGATTTAGAACTAATTAGAGCAGAATAATAGCATGCTCATTATGCAATACTAATTTAGGGTGGAATTCGTGTTGAAAAATA
>NZ_WJYH01000101.1:0-4096 GCF_009668065.1 Acinetobacter sp. RIT698 | reverse complement strand
ATTTATTTTTAGATCTAATTTTGGTGCTTCCATCAAACAACTAAGAGTAGCTCCAGCTAGTGTTTTTCTTTAGTTCATTTTCTCTAAATGTACTATTATTATACATTTTAATCAAAACATTAATTAATAGTTAGATGAAAATTAAATACAATAAATCAACAAAAAAATAGCATTTAAGAGCTAAATACTATTTCCTTTATGAACAAGTCACGCTTTTTAAAAAAGCATATATTGATTCAAAAATTACTCCAGAATAGGCTGACAAATCGGCTTAATCTTCTGATCTGCTAAAACTTTTTTTGCAAAAGGAACAGCATCTTTCATGGAGATAGGCACAGCATCACTATGCCCATAGCCTGCATAAATATGCCCTTCAATAATTGTACCAGCCTGACAACTGTCTTTCATTAATTTAAGCTGCCCCCTCACATCGGGTGTTTTGTCATTTGCACCTGTTGCAATAAATACAGGATGGTTAATTTTTAATGTTGGAAAATAGCCAAATTTTTCCTGCATTTCTTCAATAGTTTTAGTATAAGTCTCGTTTGGTTTTTCCTTTAATACATTGGCAAAAGTCAGACCTGCACTCGTCACATCACGTTGTAAAGTGATAATACATGTATTTCTTGCTCGCTCCACGAAAGGCAACGCTTTTTCAGTAAAGACATCCTCTGTTTTCAACTTTGGATTATAACTTTGTGCTGCGATGAAGCTATACATCGGTAAAGCAATTGCTGTAACAACTTCATGTGGATTAGAACGAATGATCTCTTGTTTATTTGCATTTCGATCTCGATAAATAACCCCCGTTGCAACCGTACCTTTAATATTGAGCTTTGGCGCATATTGTGGTGCATATGCAGCTGCAGCAAATGCACCTGCCCCACCTTGTGATTCTCCTGACAAAATCACTTTATTCGCAATTTTTAAGTTTGCTTGAATTACTGCCGTAGCACTATCGAGCATGTTATAGGCTAACATTGGATTGTTAATTAGCCAATGTGCGCCTTGCGTTCCTAAGCCTTCATAATCTGTTGCAACCACTGCAAACCCTTCGTCAAGCCATTTGTCTAAATGTTCAACACCGATATATAAACGACCTGCCCAAGAAGGTGCACATGTATCAGCTAAACCAACAGTTCCATGGCCCCAAACTAAAAGTGGCCATCCACCTTTGGGTGGCGTCCCTTGAGGAATGAATAATGCCCCCGAAACAATAGATGCTTTACTCGAATCTATACCACTAGTCGATGAATATAAAATTCGATATTGAGCTGATGCTTTTGATTGACCAATATAAGAGGGGGTTAAATCCTCTATTTTAAGTAAAGTACCTGATACTTTAGGAATTTCTTGATCCCACTCATAAAAATCGGATAAATAACTATCCCCAACCAAGTTCTCTGGGTACGTTTTTGCCTGTGTTAAAGGTGAAACAAGTAAACTCAATGCTAAAACAGCATTTAAAATACGCATTTTCATTGAACATCTCCTTAGAAATCATAGGTTAATTTGCTATACAAGAATGTTCCATTTCCCCCTTCAGGTGCATTAAAACTATATTTCACTACCCCACCAACACTGGTATTTTTTGCATGATCTGGAAATGAGTTGAATAAGTTATAAGCACCAATATCTAAACGTAAACCTTTTAAAATATCTGGTTTAAAACCAATATTTAAATCTGCAACCCATTGCTCTGAGAAATTTTGGTCAAATGCTGGACGTGTGCTATCAACTGTGCTCCATTCGCCATAACGACGAAGTTGTGCTGTCACATCCCAATTGTGAATACGCCAATCTGCGCCTAAAGTGAGCTTATTTTTAGGTGATGCTGATTCAATAATTCCTTGCGTACTACGCCCCGCAATTGATTCAAATGGAATTATTTCACCTTTGGCTGTAATTGCATTACGTGTCTTGGTAATTTTGTTTTGATTTGTACTAAAGCCTAAATTCAGCTTTAACTTGCCATATTTCTCCAAATCCATCAGATAATTTGAAGTAATTTCTAAACCACGAGTTCGGGTATCCAATAAGTTATTAAAAAATGCGACATTATTAATCTCGACATAAGGGGTACCTGCAAAGGCATTTTTAATTACATTTCCAGTAATATTATCTGATAATAAAATCCTGTCTTTTATATCAATTTGATATAGATCTAAAGTCGCAGATAAATTTTGTGTGGGTTTAAACACAAATCCAATAGATGCATTTTTTGACTTTTCTGGGTCTAAAGCCTTACCACCTAAAAGTAAAGCGGCTTCACTTCCAGGCAGTAATGTTCGTTGTGAAACGTCTTGATATTCACCATTTGCTTGTAAAACAGTTTGACGACTATACGCAGAAAAACCCAACTGAGTAATTGCGGGTGCACGATAACCTGTACTATAAGTACTACGCACAGCAATTTTAGGGTCAATATCATATTTTAAAGACAACTTCCCATTGGCAGTACTACCAAAATCTGAATAATTTTCAGCTCTAAAAGCTGCCCCAGCAACTAATTTAGGAAGGATTTTTGCTTCTACATCAACATATCCACCAAATACATTTCTTGATATCTTACGTTCATCTTGGTCAGTAATACCTGAATAAATCTCTGGTACACCCACGCCAATGACTGGACTAGGATTAAAGTATGGACCACGTGTATAGGAAATTCGGTCACCTGCAATTTGTTGGTATTGTTCTTTACGGTAGGCTATACCTGTTGCAAAAGTGATTGGCTCATTTAAAAATGCTAAAGCAATTTGTTTTTGATAATCCAAGTTCACATTACTTTGTTCATTAATATTTTCGCCAACTTTATACTCAGATGGAGAGTCATAACCGTAACTTGGATTTATCCCATTAGTGTAAAGTTGAGCTGCTTTATTACGACCATAATTCACTGAGAAATCTAATTTTCCATCCAGAAAATCATTGTCTTTCAACCCTGCTGTAATTGCATGGTCATACAATGAATATACTGATGTCGTGATTCTTCCATGTGGATAACGTGCTAAATAATATGGGTTTTGATTTAAAGTTGTATTGGTTGAAGGTGGCTGATAAAAGTTTTGCCCAACGCTTTCTTTATAACCATAAGTTGCAAAACCATACAATTTAATCGTATCGGTAAGTGGTAATTCGCCATTTAACACTGAATTGACTTGGTCATTTACCTTTGGTGAACCAAAACGCCAATTACGATATGGTGAGTTTGCTTCTAAATATTCCGCATTAGGATAACTTTGTGGATAGAATCTACGGTTATCTGGGTTGGTATTATTGGCATAATCTTGACTGCCATATTCAATGGCGAAGGTTAAGCTTCCATCATTCGGCAAAGAAAATCCTTTCCATAATGATAACTTATGTTGTTCGCCTTCACCTGATGAAAACTGCCCAAAACGATAAGAGGCTGCACCATGGTCATCATCATCTTTGAGTATGATATTAATCACACCTGCTATTGCATCTGAACCATACTGCGCAGCAGCACCATCTCTCAAAATTTCAACTCGTTTAATTGCATTTAATGGAATTAAACTTAAATCTACAGATGCCGCACCACGACCATTCGCTAAATTTTGTCGAGTAAATATTGCACCTGTATGGCGACGCTTACCATTAATCAAGACTAAAACCTGATCAGAGGCTAAACCGCGTAATGATGCTCCTGCTGGTATTTGCGCAGCAAATGCACCCGCTGGTTCTAAAGGGAATGTAAATGACGGTGCTAAAATTGTTAGTGCTTTAGATAAATCAGACGTTCCAGTATTTTTCAACTGTTCTTCAGACAAAATATCGACAGGTGCTGGTGTATCCAACGGGCTTTTAACAGCTCGGCGACTTCCCGTTACGACCACTGACGCTAAAGTAACAGCATCAATATCCTCATTACTTTTTTGTGGTGTTTCATTTGCAATTGCGATGGCACTAGTTAGAGCACTCAGAACAAATATTGAAGATTTCAAGATAGATGGTGTGAGTATATTCATATGCATTTCCTAGAAAATGATCTGCTTTCTGCAAACTCAATGCCATATTTATTATTTAATACTAATCAGATACTTATATTATTTTAGTCTACTAATAGTTGCTTTGA
>NZ_WJYH01000100.1:0-4372 GCF_009668065.1 Acinetobacter sp. RIT698 | reverse complement strand
TGAATATCAATCATAACAAACTAATCTAAATATAATTTGATAGCTTCCTATACTTATAAAGTAAAACACTGATTTGCAATATAATAAGTCTAAATTTCTTTTTCCGAGTTATTGGCTGTTAAATATATATACAGCATATCCATGATCTTTTTCTACAATAACCAATCCAAATCTAGATCTAGTAATATCGAGATTAACAGCTCAATCTTTGATAATTATCAAGGTGTTAGGTGTTTTGCGTTAAATTTAGTGCCTCGTAAGTCTGTTACGAATCCAGTAATTTTACCAAATAAGCAAAATATATTTTTATTAAAAGACATTAAATATATAACAGAGTATTATGGGTTTTTGAAAAAATAATGTTTTTTTAGCAGTATACAGTTGAACTACGGATGAGTGCTTTTGAGTACAAATTTATACAACGCTTTATTCCTCTAACTGTTTGAAAATACAAGTGAATGCAACGACATGCAATCTATGCCAATCCAATACAGACTGAGTGGATTTTACTTTTGGTATTATTCAATAGTTGGAACTTTTTTGCCGTATTGGAGCTTATATCTTCAAGATCAAGGATTTAATTATCAAGAAATCGGATTACTGTCCTCTATAGCCATTTTAACCCGTATATTTGCACCCTTTATTTGGGGATTTATCGCAGATAAAACGGGCAAACGAATGTTGTGGGTACGTGTGGCAACCTGGATGGAAGCTACAATCTGGTTTTTGATTTTTATTATTCCCAACAATATGCAATCAATTGCATTTCTGATGTTGATTTTTAGCTTTTTTCAAAATGCCATACTTGCGCAATTTGAAGGTGTAACGCTGTTTTGGCTGGGTAATCAACATACAGCATTGTATGGGAAAATTAGAAAATGGGGTTCTATTGGATTTATTATTGGCGTATTTAGTATCGGTGCGATTTTAGAAGTTATTGCAATTCAATATTTACCAATGATGTTGTTATGTATTGCATTTACAGCTTTTATTTGGTCCTTTTCGATTAAGGAACCCAGCACAGCACCGAGTGCACAAAAAATATTAGAACCATTGCTTCCCATTCTAAAAAGACCTGTGGTTTTTTCATTTTTTATCATTGAATTTATTATGCTTTTTGCACAAGCACCATTTTATAGTTTTTATAGTAATTATTTAAAACTTGCTGGTTACAGTACAACTCAGATTGGCTTTTTATGGTCAGTTGGAGTGATTGCTGAAATTATCATGTTTAACTATGCAAATTTCTTCCTAAATCGTTTTTCATGGCGAAGCTTAGTCGCACTTTGTTTAATCATGACCAGTATTCGATTTATATTAGCGGGTTTATTTTCAGAAAATTTCATTATTCAATTTATTTCTCAAACTTTTCATGCATTTAGTTTTGGTTTATTTCATATTATTGCAATGCGGGTCATTTTGCAGAACTTTGCAGCCAAACAACAGGGCAGAGGGCAAGCGCTATACAGTACCATGTGGGGACTTGGTGTTGCGTCAGGCAGTATTTTAGCTGGGCAATATTGGGAAAAATTATCAGGAGAATATATTTTTATCCTTGCTGGACTTTCAGCATTGCTTGGTTTGCTATTGATTAATTTTTTACCTAAAACCTTACAAACGATTCAAAGATAAATGAATCTCTTTGCTGAAAAGAGATTCAGAACATCCAAATCGATCCTGTACGGATTAAGTTAGTAAATAGACAATGAGGTGTACAATAAAAGGTCCACCCAATACCATAAAAATACCAGCTAAAACCATGGTTAAACTGGCAATAACACCTTCATCTTTATCACGCATATAAGCTTTACTTGTACCAAAACCATGTGCTGCATTACCCAAAGATGCACCTTGTGCAAAGCTTGATTTCAGTCTTAAACAGCCTAATACCAAATCACCAATTAACATACCAGTCACCCCAGTAATCATGGTGAATAAAATCACCAGTTCAACAGAACCGCCGATATGGGTTGTTAGTTCCATTGCAAATGGTGTAGAGATTGAACGAGCCATTAGACTATAGGTTGTTGTTTGGTCAAAATGAAATAACTTAGCAAGGTAGAATGCACTGATCATTCCAGCAAGCATACCAATGACCACACCCATAGAAATTGAAATGAGATGTTCTTTAATGATTTGGCGATATTCAAAAATTGGGATTGCAAAGGCAACAGTTGCAGGCCCTAACATCCATATAATCCACTGACTATCAAGCATATAAGCATCATAAGAAACATGCGCTGACAGTAAAATGGTGATTAAAACAATCGGAACCAAAATTGCTGGAGATAAAATTAAGTATGGAAATTTACGATAAAGTTTTTTGACCAACACATACGCGACTAATGTGATCACTACACAAAATATTGAAATGGCAGACATTATTTATCTCCCGGTAATACATGTACGGTTTTATGAACATGACGTTGTTTCAACTTCCGTTCTAGTTTAAAACCTATATGCACACTATAAGCAGTAAATACCATCACACAAATTGTACCCAGTACAACCACAACAATCAGTTGCCAACCCTCAGTCATAAATAGGTTTTTATATTTCATTAACCCGATAAAACAAGGAATAAAAAATAGTACCAATTCACCTAGAATGAAATCTGAGCCTGATTTAATCCAATTTAATTTAAAAATACCCGTCATGAGTCCAATCAAAACCATAAATAAGCCAATCACAGCTGCCGAAATAGGTAAATTAAATTGTTTTTGTATGATTGAACCAATCCACCAAATCAAAATTAAAAGCCCAATTTGCAATATGACTTTATAAATTGATGAAATTTGGTGGCTTTGAGTACGCGTAGACATTTTATTGCAGATATTTTAAAAAGATGAGTTATTTTAGTTGCAAACATCACATCATATTATGAATAATTAAACCATAATTATGCGATTTTGGAATAATTAATGGATATTAAAAATCTTAAAATTTTTGTAGAAATCGTCAATTGCGAAAGTTTTACTTTGGCTGCTGATCGTTTGTTCATGACACAGCCTACAATCAGTAAATCAATTAAACATTTAGAAGAAGAACTCGGTACGGCTTTGTTTAAAAAAGGTGAAGCTGGAAGAAAAAGGGAAGTTGTACTTACCTATATTGGTGAATTAATTTATCAACACGCTTTAAATATCTTAAATGAACAAAAGCAAATATTTGATAATATAGATCAAGTACAGCAGTTAAAAAAAGGTAAATTAACCATAGGCTTGCCACCATTAGGTTCAGTATTACTTAGCCCTTTAATTGCTTTATTTCACCAAAATCATCCTGATATTCAATTGAAGTTCTTGGAAGTTGGTGCCAATGGTATTGAGGAAGCAATTGCTGATAAAAGTATTGATGTTGGGATTTTACTCGGTAATTTAAGGCCAAGTTTTGCGGCAATTCCTGTGATAGATTCACCAATGTGTTTGTTAGCAAGGAAAAATTCACATTGGAATCAACGAGATTCAGTAAATTTGCATGAACTTAGAGAACAAACGTTTTTACTTTATGCTGATTCTTTTACATTAAATAAGATGATTATACAGGCTGCAAATTCTGTAGGTTTTGAACCAAAAGTGGTGTGTAAAAGTAGTCAGTGGGACTTTATCACCAAAATGGTGGAGTTTAATATGGGGATCGCCATATTGCCCAAAATTTATTGTGATCAGTTAGATCAAGGGAAGTTTTGCTCAGCAATCCTTAATGAACCTAAATTACATTGGACATTGAGTATGGCTTGGAATACGACTGTAGCAATGAGTCCAGCAACCAAGGCTTGGTTAACGATTGTAGAGATGCATCGAGATAAAATTCATTTCTAGATGGATTGATAGCTTTTAAGTCTTAATAAATTGAGGTTGGTGTGGCTCAGGTTAAATTTTATAAATACTAAAACTTATTTATATCAGTGTCTTAATATAAATTATTTCGCATAATGTATATTATGTTAAATAGAATATCCAAGACTGTGGCTACACAACGCTATTGCTGCCACAGATCGGCACCGTAAATTTAGAAATTATAATTCACGGTGCCGACTATCCTAAGTAACATAATATTCGTTATGCAAAATCCTGCGCTATTATTTGGGACAAGAGTTTTTGCTGTAGTGGACATCGATGTCGGAATATTATGGAAATTCAAAATTTACCAATGTTTAACAACTTATACAGAAGTTGAAATGTTACATAATTTACTAGCTCAATTCTGTGTGGAATCTACCTTCCCCTTCAAGATCTCCATTTGAAAAAGAAGAAAATATAACTTTCTTGAATTAATTCTGTAAATAAATGTAGATAGGATTTGGAGGATCACTGCCAAAGAGTTTTTTATCTCGTTCTTTTTGCCATTTTTTACAGCGATTATTGATATC